>CALVVW010000007.1 GCA_944364005.1 uncultured Bacilli bacterium
TTGGACATAAAAAACCAGATTCAGATTCTGTAATGTCAGCCATTGGTCTTTCTTATTTAAAAAATCAATTAGGAGATTATACAGAACCAAGAATTTTAGGAAACATTAACAAAGAGACAAAGTATGCTCTTAACTATTTTGGATTAAGGGAACCAGAATATTTAAATGATGTAAAATTACAATTAAAGGACGTCAATTATCATAAAGGGTTTGTAATTAAAGATACAGATTCTATTTATGATGGTTATCAAATGATGTTAAAAGAAGGATTAACTGGGATACCGGTAGTCAAAGAAAAGAAAGAATTTGTAGGTTTAATTACTATTAAGGATTTATCTCATATGATAGTTAACGCTAATTTTGAGGACTTATATACTTCCTACGATAATATTAAAAGAGTATTAAAAGGAGAGGAAGTATTACGTTTCAATGATGAATTAGCTGGTAAAATCATGGTAGCAGCTTATCGTAGTACAACATTTATTAATAAGGTACCACTTACAAAAGATAATATCTTGATTGTAGGAGATCGTCATAGTGTCATTGAATATGCAGTAGAGTCAGGTGTAAAATTATTAGTATTGTCAGGGGATGCTGAAATTAAGGAAAAGCATATTGAAATAGCTAGAAAGAATAAAGTTAATATTATTCGTACGCCATATGATTCTTATCATATTACAAGATTAATTCCACTAACTAATTATATTAAGACAATGATACGTAGTTACAATCCTACTAAATTTGAAGAAACAGAATTTGTAGATACCGTATTAGACATTAACAATAAGTTAAAGCATACAAATTATCCTGTTGTAAATAAAAAGAATCAATGTTTAGGACTACTACGTATTACAGACTTAAATGAAAAACATCCTAAAAATGTTATTTTAGTAGATCATAATGAAAAATTACAAAGTGTAGAAGGCTTAGAAGAAGCCAATATCTTAGAGATTTTTGATCATCATAACCTTGGAAGTATCACCACTAATACACCTATTAACTTTAGAAATATGGCAGTAGGTTCTACTTGTACCATTGTTTATACTCTATATAAGGAAAGAGAAGTGGAAATACCAAAAGAAATTGCTGGTGCACTATTATCAGGAATTTTATCAGACACCCTAATATTAAAGAGTCCAACTGCAACACCTCGTGATGTAGAAGCAGTAGAAGAACTATCACGTATTGCAGGAGTAGACTATAAAGTATATGGTATGGATATGTTAAAGGCTGGTACATCTTTAGACGGTATGAGTAAAGAAGATGTATTATATAATGACTTTAAGTTATATACTGTTAATGAGAAAACTTTTGCTATTGGACAATTCTTTACTATGAATTTTGAAGAGATGAAAAAAGAATTAGATGATTATATTGCAACATTAGATGAGGTGGCAGAAGCAAATCATTATGATTTTGTAGCTTTATATGTAACTGATATTATTCAAAATGGTAGTTATGTTATCTTTAATACTAAAGGACAAGAAGTAGTTGACGTAGTATATCAAATAGAAAAAATTCCAGAAGGATATTTTGTAGAAAACTGTGTTTCTCGTAAAAAACACGTAGTACCTTTGATTATGGAAGTATTTGAAAATTAAGGAGATGGATTATGAGTTTTATTGAAGTTTTAATTTTAGGTTTTATTCAGGGGATTGCTGAGTTTTTACCAATTTCTTCTTCAGCACATTTAATTATTTTTAGGGATATTTTTGGAATAGGTGCAGGAATGAGTGCTAATATGGAACTTACTTTTGATATTGCACTACACTTTGGTACCTTACTAGCCATTGGAGTATTTTTCTTCTGGGACTTTATTAAAATGATACAGAAGGGATTTACTAAAGGAGTAAAAGATGATGATGGAAAAATACTATGGTATTTAGTAGCTGCGACAATTCCCGCTGCAATTGTTGGCGTTTTATTTGAAGATCCAATAGAAAAAATAATTCGTTCAAACTATGTAGTGATTGCTTTAGCTCTTGCTATCATGGGTATTATTATCTATTTGGCAGATAAATATAGTAAAGAGACAAAAACAATTAAGAAAATGACTTTAAAAGATGCTATCATCATTGGATGTAGTCAAGTGTTTGCTTTAATTCCGGGATTTTCACGTAGTGGAACAACAATAGCAACAGGAAGAATACTAGGGTTAGAACGAGAAAGTGCTGCTAAGTTTTCTTTCTTCTTAAGTGCACCAGTAGTACTAGGAGCAGTAACACTACAACTAATCAAAGGTAGCGCTTGGAGTGTAATTGCTGCTAATCTTTCTACTTTTATTCTTGGTATTTTGGTATCTTTTATTATTGGAATTCTTTGTATTAAATATTTATTAAAATACTTACAAAAACATAATTTTAAAATATTTATGATTTATCGCGTTATTTTAGCAATTATTGTATTGTTGTATGTTATAATAAAATAGGTGATAATATATGAGTATTGAATTTGTCGGATTATTAATTACATTTCTATTAGGATTATTTATTTTAATAGGGTCACTCGTTGCTTTTTTAGCTAATAAGAAACAGAAGATAACAGATTTTTCTTTAGGTTTAGCCTTTAGTGTTATTATTATGTTAATTATATTAGATTTAATTCCTGAAGTAATTGAACATTTAGGAATGTCTTATATTTGGTTATTTTTAATATTTGTCATATTAGGGTATGGATTGTTACGACTTTTAGACCATTTTGTTCCAGATCATCATGATGCATCTCATATGACGAAAAAAGAATCAAATGATAATCTAGCACATATCGGGCTAATTTCATCTATTGCATTAATGATTCATAATATTGTAGAAGGTATGGCAGTATATACTACTGTATTAACAAGTGTATCTACTGGTTTAATGTTAGCAATTGGCATAGGATTTCATAATTTACCATTAGGTATGGTAATTGCAACTACTTTTTATCAAGGAAATCAACCAAGAAAAAAGGGTGCATTAGTATTAGGATGTGTAACAATTTCAACATTATTGGGTGGATTTATATCTTTTATCTTAAATAACAATACACTTCCTGATAATGCAATAGGTAGTTTGCTTTCTTTAACTTTAGGAATGTTATTATTTATTTTATTTTCTGAATTATTTCCAAGAATTCGTAAATCAAAATACAAATTAGAACGAAATATGGGAATTGCGCTTGGTATTATCATAATGTTACTTTCTCTTTGTATATAGGTGATGGATATGTGGTATGTAATTAGTAGCTGGTTTTTGTTTTTCTTTTTATATTCAGTTATAGGATATTTAGCAGAAATTATTTATGTTAGTATAAAATCAAAAAAAATGGTAGTAAATAGGGGCTTTTTAATTGGACCATATCTACCAATTTATGGATTTGGTTCTTTAATTCTTGTATTATTTTTACGTAGATATGAAGAAGATCCTGTAGTTTTATTTGTCATGGGAGCATTTTTTTGTACCGTTTTAGAATATTTTACTAGTCTAATTATGGAAAAAATATTTAAACTACGTTGGTGGGATTATTCAGATAGAAAGTTTAATATTGATGGAAGAGTTTGTTTAGATAATGCTTTGTTATTTGGAATATCTGGTATTGTAGTAGTAAAGGGACTACATCCACTTTTAGCGGATCTTATTTATTTTTTTCCAAGTGGTGTAACGATAGGTTTAGCAATCTTTTTATTTATAGTAATGCTTGCTGATTTTTGTGAGTCTTGTTATATTACATTTCGATTAAAAATTAATTTTAATAATTATTTGCATAAGGATGCTACTAAAGATATAAAGGATGAAGTTTTAAAAGCAATTAAAAAACATATTACTTTAACTTCTAGATTAATTAAAGCTTTTCCAACTGCTACTTATGATGCAAATAAAAAATTTGTGGAATTTTTAAAACTAATTTATAATACTAAAAAGGATCTTCGTATACAAAAATTAAAAGATAAAATAAAAAAAGAAGAAAACAAATAAAAAAATACAGTAATTATTGTTGTATTTTTTTTATTGGAAAGAATTAAAATATCAGTGTTGATACCATATGAGAATCGATTTAGTCTACCAGATATCATTAAAAATTGATATTATAGTAATAGAAAGTTTAAAATTCACTGATGTGATATATGAGGAAAGATATACTAGAAAATTAATAGGTAGAGTAATTATGAAGTCAGTTTTTTTAGTCTGTAAAGTAGGAAAGTTAAATGATACTATTTTAAGCCAAATAAAAGTTTTAATTCTTTACAAAAATATAAAAGTATGATATGTTTTTTTTATAATAAGAGAAGATGGTGTTGTATAATGGGTCATAAAAAAAGTAAAAATAATGCAGGTTTTACCTTAATAGAGCTTATTGTAGTTATTGCGATTATAGGTGTTATTTTGATACTTGCTTTACCGCAAGTTTCTAAGATTCAGGAAGCAAATAGGGATAGAAAGTTTCAAGTTTACCAATCTTCTATTGCTAGAGGGGCTAAGTTGTATATTGATAGTAATGCGAAAGATTTATTTGGTAATAATAATTCTGGATGTATTACTTTGAAATATTCAGATTTAAAAAATAGAAGTTTAGTTAAAGATTTTGCAATTGCTGATATTAAGTGTGATAATGATTTAGATACTTATGTTGAGGTACGTAAAGTCAATAAAACATACAAGTATGCGGTTTCTATCGTATGTAGGGAGAGTACAGAAATTGTTTATGAAGATAGGATTGATGGTGCTTTTGCCTGTGAGAACAAGCCAGATACGGAAGCTCCTATTGTGACTATTACACCTGAAAAATATAATTGGACACAATCTAAAAATATTAAAGTAAAAATTAAAGTAGAAGATCCAAGTGGTTTAAATAGAAATACAGGAATTAAGTATTATTGGACAGATTCTTCTGGAAAGAAAGTTGGAAAGACTTATCAATATAGTTATAAAAATAAGAAGGGAACTTCTAAAGTATCTTATCAGATTCCAGAGAAGAATGTTCCAACAACATCAGGACAGTATAATTTAGTTGTGGAACCTTGGTCATCTAGTACGACGAGTGGAATACAAGATGCCTTAGGAAATGCATCACTTTTATCTAAGAAAGCAGGATTATATCAAATAGATAATGTTAAACCAACCTGTGGAACCGCAGAGGGAGCAAAAACTAATTGGACAAATCAAAATTTTACAATTAAGCAAGAATGTAAAGATGATGCTAGTGGATGTGTACAAAATCCATATTCTAAGGAATTTACAAAAACGACAACGACACATACCTTTACTATTAAAGATAATGCTGGTAATTCTAGAACATGTACGGTAGACGTATATCTAGATAAGAGTAAACCAAATGTACCAACATCAAAAATTCGTAAAGATAATAGTAAAGGTGCTGTACAAACTAATCAAAATAAATGGACATCTAATACGTTATGGTGGGGTGAATTTAAGGCAACTGGAAGTACATCACCAATTGATCATTTTGAGTATTCTGAAAATTGTACAGGAAAAAAGAGTGGTAATTTATCAAGTAGTTATACTTATAATAAAGATAAAAATAGTATTTATTGTATTCGAGCTGTCAATGAAGCTGGAACAGCAAGTAATTGGAGTAGTAAATATTATTTTAAAATTGATAAAACTGCACCATCCTTAAGTGGAAATATTACATCTAGAGATAATAGATTTCAATCTAAGAATGTTTATATTAATTTAACAGCTAGTGATAATGTAACAACTGCTGCTAATTTGGATATGTATATTTCTAATACAGGATATGAAAAAGGGGGAAGTTGGACCTCTTATAAGAGTCAGTCTAATTGGACGCTTCCAGGAAGTTATGATGGTAGTACTAAATATGTGTATGTAACAGTACGAGATGAAGTAGGACATAAGACAAATAAAAGATTATCTTATAAAGTATATAAAAATTGTACTACAAAAGTTGATAATGGAGGATGGTATAATAAAGGGTCTTGCTCTGTCACTTGTGGTGGAGGAACACTTAAGCAAGAAAAGAAACAAAAGGATGCTTATACCGGTGCAAGTTGTGGAGTAGTAACACAAAATGTAGCATGTAATACGCAGAGTTGTAAACCTACTAAACCAACGATTAATTTACATGGTTATTCAAGTGGAAGTTGGACTAATCAAAATGTTACGATTACGATGAGTTCTACGAGTACTGTAGGAATTGATCACTATGAATATTCTCATGATTTGGTAAAGTGGCAGAGAGATTATGATAATGATTCTGTGCATTGGCAACAAAGTTTTAATAGTGATAGATCTTCGATGACGGTTACTATTAGTTGGAATGGTGATTGGAATTTCCATGTTAGGGCTGTAGATAAGCAAGGAAATGTTAGTGATATTGCAGATATGTTTACAATACGAATAGATAAGACAAAACCAACTTTAACCGGTACTTTTACAAATCAAAATTCTGGAACTGCATATCAGTCGGGAACATGGACTTATGAAAAAGTAATACGTCAGTTATTTCCAAATGATTCTGGGGGTAGTGGATTTAAAGAAGTTCAGTATAATGATGATAATGGAGGATGGCATACTGAAAAATATTATGGTTATTGGGAATTGGGCGAAATGAATCGTCATAGTAGGTATCGTGCTGTTGATAATGCTGGAAATGTAAGTGACGAAATTAGTATGCATTTTATGATAAATTTAAGTTGTAGTGAAGCAAATCCATATGGTTGTCCAGTGTATTATGCTTGTATATCTGCTGCACCTGATTCATTTGTATCTGGTTGGACGGATTTACACCAAAATCCTACTTTTACAGTAAATAACGATAATTTGGCAATTCAAATGGCGTCTGGTAGTAAAGTGTATAAATTAGGGGATGCAAAAAGTTCAGGAGGAACTGACATGTATTATGTTTATGTTGATGATGGTGTTTCATTTATAGGTGATAGGTATTGGCAACAATTCTTCCCAGGACGGCGAACAGGATATATGAAAACGACGTGTCTACGTACTTCTCCTCCATCCTCAAGTAATTATTGTACAAAAGATGAATGTCCAGGATAAAATGAAAAGGGTAGATAGATATGAAAAAAAGAATTATATTATTTATATTATTAGTTTTTAGTGTGGTAATGGTTGTCACTGGATTATATATGAATGGCAATATAGGTAAAGATAAAACGTTATCTTTACCTAAAGATGCTTATGAATTAACAGATGTAAAAACTATAAAAATATGTATTGCTCCTGAAGGATGTTTATATACAGGTGAAGATATGTATGCCACTGTTACTTATGATTTTGATAATAAAGATATTCAAAATACACTTAAGAAAATAAACCAGGAAACTGATGAGTTATATCAAAAAGCAATTAGTTCTGATATGACTGCACCAGAATGTCAAGCATATTCTTCAATGTATGAGCATAGATATAGGTCAAATATGTTGTATTATAGTTATACAGGTGATGATTTTATTAGTTTCTTTATTCAAAGAATGAATCAGGATATGTGTGTTGAGGATTCAGAAGAATATGAATATGAATTCTATTATTATGATATGAATAAACATAAATTTTTAACTGAACAAGAAGTTATGAAAAAAGAAAATGTCTCAGTTCAAGATATCAGTGATGTTATTAGTGAATCTATTAATGGTTTAAGTGGGATTACTCAGAAAACTTATGATCTTTCTAATATTATTTCTAATTATCATTTGTATTATAGTGATGATGGTGATTTGTCCGTAACTTATTATGTGCCAGAACAAAATGCTATGTTTACGTCAATTGTTAAAGAAAAAAAATAGTTAGAGAGGCTTTGCCTCTTTTTTTTGATTTAAAAATATAATTTATGATATACTGAGTAGTAGGAGGATGTTATGAAGTATAAAGAGAATATTAATAAAAATATATTTAGAGGATATGATATTAGAGGGATATATCCTAGTGAAATAGATGAGGATACTGCTTATACGATTGGTTTAGGCTTTGGTAGTTATATAAAAGAGCATGGAAAAAATACTTGTGTTTTAGGACATGATAATCGTCTTAGTAGTCCAGTATTGTATGATGCATTAATTCAAGGTATTTTATCTACAGGTATTGATATTATTTCCTTAGGATTATGTACTACGCCAATGTATTATTACGCTTGTATTAAATTGCAAGTTTATAGTGGAGTTATGGTTACTGCTTCTCATAATCCCAAAGATGATAATGGATTTAAGTTTGCCTTTGATGAAAGTGGAAACTGTAAGGGACAAGAAATTCAGGACTTTTTAGCTTATATTTTACGTGGAGAATTTCAAAAGGGAGAAGGAAAGTTATCTACTTATGATATAGAACCGGATTATTTAGAATTATTTAAAAATAATCTTCATTTTGGTTCACGTCGTTTGAGAGTAGTAATTGATCCAGGAAATGGTACTACTAGTGTGATTGCTAAAAAATTATATGAAATGTTTCCTATGGATTTGATTGTAATTAATGGTGAAAGTGATGGGGGTTTTCCTAATCATCATCCAGATCCTTGCGTAGAAGAAAATCTAAAACAGTTAAAAGAAAAGGTTTTAGCAGAGCATGCCGATATTGGTTTATCTTTTGATGGTGATGGAGACCGTATGGGAATGGTAACAAATACTGCTAAATTCTTACCAACAGATCTTTATATGATATTAATCATTAGAGATATCATAAATAAGGTAGATAAAAAAGAATTTTTATATGATGTGAAGTGCTCTAAAGCATTAGAGGATGAAATAGAACGTTTAGGTGGTAAGGGAATCTGTTATCGTACAGGAAATTCTTATACTAAAGCAGCAGTTAAAAACTTAAATTTACCATTTGGTGGAGAATTATCAGGTCATGTATATTTTAGAGATCGTTGGCCAGGCTTTGATTCTGGACTATATGCTGGACTTCGCATGTTAGAAATATTATCTCATACTGAAAAAACTGTAGATGAACTTGCCGAAGGAATACCAGTTTATTACTCAACACCAGAATTAAAATTTAAAGCTAGTGATGATATTAAATTTGCTATTATAGATAAAATAGGGGAATATGCTAAGAGTAAGCAGTATAAGTATTTAGATATTGACGGTATCAAAGTATTGTTTAAAGATGGCTGGGCACTAGTACGTGCTAGTAATACCGGGCCTAATATTACTGCTAGATTTGAAGCACAAACAAAAGAAAGATTAGAAGAATTACAAAGTGAATTTACAAATGTCCTACAAGATTTATTAAAATAGGAAGTAACATGAAAACCAATATATTTTAAATATTGGTTTTAAATTGGTTGACACACGAACAAATGTATTATATAATAATAATGTAATAAAAAAGTATATAATAAAATAGATAGGAGAAAATAAATGAATTTTTATGTAGGATCAGGAATGAAAAATTGTGAGCTAGTAAATTATTATGCTGAAAAGTTAATAGAAAAAGGCTGGAATCAAACTTATGACTGGGTAAAAAATGTAAATGAAGATGTTTCCATAGATGATATGAGAGAATATGCAAAATTAGAAAAACAAGGCGTAGCAGGTGCTGATGTTGTAATTATTATCTTGCCAGCGGGAAGAGGAGCACATGTAGAATTAGGTATGGCTCTTGCCTTGGAAAAGAAGTTATTCTTATGTGCACAAGCAGAAGATGAGTTTAGCCTAGAAAATACAGTAGCATTTTATGAATTGCCATGCGTTGAAAAATTAATAGGAACTCCAGAAGAAAATATCGCTGAAATCGTCAAAGTAACGTCTCAAACTAAATGTATAGTAAAAGAAAAAACACGCTAAGTTTAGTATCAAAGATGAAAATAACTGTAAACTTTCAGTAACTAATCACGCTAAGAATTATCTTGAAACTAACTTTATTTTATGGTATATTGAAATAGACGTTAGCTTAAAAATCACATACTGGTATGGTACCTACATAATTTATGTACTTATGTGGTTTTTTTGCTTTTACTTAGTTTTTAAAGAATAAATAGGAGGTAATATGGCGATTACGAAAGAAGAATATGAAAAGGAAGAAAAGATTTTGTCTAAGGTTCGGAAATTATTAGGTGAAACTTTAGAAGAGCTAGGGGGAGATGTTTTCCAAGATGAGGAAGATCTCACAGAATTTAAGAAAATGCTCTGGGAAAATGCTAGTAGTTTTGATAAAGGAGAAATGAGTCAGGTAATGGCTGCTACTAGTCAAGAAGCAGAGCGAGTATTACAAAAAAGACAGTATTTTAAAAGGTTAAATCAAATAAAGAGTAAGCCTTATTTTGCATCCATTGTGTTTAAAGATGAGTATAATAAAATATGGAATATTTATATTTCTCTTACTTATTTAAAAGATGATAACTTTAATAATATTTTATATGACTGGAGAAGTCCTATTTGCAGCTTGTTTTATGATTATGAAGTAGGTCCATGTTCCTATACCGCACCTGGAGGAAAGTATAAAGGAGAGCTAAAAAGAAAACGACAATACAAAATAGAGGATGGAAAACTCTTAGGCGTATTTGATAACTCTTTAAATATAGACGATGAAGTCTTGCAAGATGTTCTAGCTCATGAATCTAGTGATAAGATGAAAAATGTAGTTAATACCATTCAACAAGAACAAAATCAAGTCATTCGTAATTTAGAAGATCATAATTTAATCGTACAAGGAATTGCTGGTTCCGGGAAAACTACTGTTGCGTTACATAGAATCGCTTTTCTCTTATATCGTTTAAAAAATCTTTCCAGTAATAACATCTTAATATTTTCACCAAATCCTATTTTTACAGAATACATATCGGATGTTTTACCATCTTTAGGTGAAGATAATACTCTACAAACTACATTTAATGATTACTTATCTTTTTCTATTACTGAATATAAAGATGTAGAACCATTTACAGATTTTGTTGCTAGATATTATACCTATCAAGTACCTAATATAGAATTAATAAAATATAAACAAAGTGATGAAATTATTAAAGATTTAGATAAGTATTTGGAAAACTATATTTCTAATGCAAAATTTATAGAGTCTTTTTATGAAGGAGAAATTCATTATGTAGATAAAGATGAATTAAATAATTTACTTCATCATAAATATGATCGGCTTCCATTATTTGAAAGAGTAGATGAGCTTGCGAAAAGATTATCTGCAAATTTTTATCAAGGAAGTGGTAAGAAAAATGGAACATTCCGTAAATTATTAAAAGAACATGCAAATTTTAAAAGAGACTTTAAAGAAATATATCGAGGATTTTATCTTAGTCCTTATTGTAAAGTAACACTCACAGAGCGAGAAATTGATCAATTTATAAAACGAAAAAACATATACTATGAAGATGCTTTATTATTTTCCTATATAAAAGGAATACTAGATGGATTTCCTTATGAAGGACAAATAAAACAAGTAGTAATTGATGAGGCTCAAGACTATAATAAACTGCAATATATTATTATCTCTAAAATATTTCAAAAAGCTGATTTTACTATCTTAGGAGATGTAAATCAGAATATTAATCCTTATTATCATTACGGGTCATTAGAGGAATTAAAACCAATTTTAAAAAATGAAAGTAAGTATATTGAGCTTTTAAAAACTTATCGTTCTTCTCCTGAAATTATTGATTATACTAATAAAATATTAAACTTACATCATGTAAATGCTATTCGTAAAGATAATCATAAGCCAGTAATATTTAGAAGACATTTAGATAATTTAAAAGAACAGCTTTTAGAAGATATTCATACTTTAAAAGGTTCCTATGCTAGTGTTGCAATCATTACAAAAGATGATAGGGAAGCAGAAAAGATATATTCTTTAATAAAGGACAATATAGATATTTCTTATATACAATTAAGCACTAAAATATTAAGACGTAATTTAATTATTGTACCTGCTTATTTAGCTAAGGGATTAGAATTTGATAGTGTTATTTTATATAATGATCGAGAAAATTCATATAAGAGTAATGAACGTAATTTACTTTATGTTGCTTGTACTAGGGCCCAGCATGAGCTTTATATTTATAATTAATACTAAGTTTTACAAAGAATTGAAAATGTGATATTATGATAAAAATAGAGTAGGATAAAATTTTTTGAGGTGATGGATGTGTTTAAAGAATTTGTGAACAAAGTACAAGAAAAATATCAAAAAAAACAAGAAGATGAAGCAAGATATCAAAAGTTATTAACAACATGTGCGTCTCTTCCTACTTTTTATTCATTGCCTGATATAGATGAAAAATCATTGACAATAAGTTATAAGTTACTGATGGATATGTGTCCAGATTTAAATGAATCTGATGCTGTTATTGTTCGAAGGCTTATTCCTTTAGATGAGATTTGCCTTATTTGTTTATATGCTATAGAATGTAAGTCGAATTTAAAATTTTATTTTATTGCGACTACGAAGTATTTATGGCTTATTAATAAAGAAGGGTTTTTGAAATATCGCTATTCAGATTTTACTGTTGATATTATTAAAACTGGTTTGTTATCCAAGACTTTACTTCTTGGAAATATGCTTTTTACTGTTAATGGTACTAATGATATTCTCTTAGAGTTTGTTAAATTATTTCAAGACGTTAATTATCGTGAAGAATTAATACATAAACAAGAGCAAATACTATGTGGTACTATTCCTTGTTGTTTTTATCTTAATGATTTGGCTTCTGGTATTAGTATAGGGCAAAATCATGAAATTGTATTTCATACTAAGGAGTTTCATTATAAGTATTATATTCAAGATATCAAGAACTATGAGTTATTATTGGATGATATGGTGGTTAGAGAGAAGAAGAATAATCGTAGAAGGATGCTTACTGCGAATAAGAATAGTTGCTATGAAATGGTATTGCGTATTACTGCTAATGATCGAGAATTTGTGATACCTATTTTGAGAAAAACAGCTTTTATGACACTATATTCTTCTACCAGTGTAGAGTTTATGAAAAATAAAGAATTTGCAGATAAATTAGTAAATTTACTAGATGATATGGATGAAGCTAAGTTAAATGGTGAGCTATAGTTTAAGACAATTTATTGTCTTTTTTTTACTTTCATTGTATAATATGAACGATTTTATAGGGGGATTTGTATGTTGGATGAAGAGAAGGAAATTTTGTTTCAGCGACTTCGAAAAGAAATAAAAGATTTAATTTTTCTTTCTAAGAGAAGAAATATAATAACAGAAGTAAAAGATTTGATTCGTGGTGATGTTTGTTTATCATTACGAGATGTTATTATTTTATATCAGACTTATTTAAAAGACTGTTTTCAAGAGTTTTATAAAGAAAAAGAAAATTTAGAGCAAATCTTATCGAAAGATCTATCTTATCCAGTTTGTCTTTTTTTATCATTAACTCAAGATAAATGGAGACAAGATGTTAAGACATCAGATAATATGGAAAAGTACTGGTATCATAGAGAATATAACGATTGCTGTAAGGAGACAGTTTCGATGCATATATTTTTTAATCATCAACAGCAGCTATTATTAGAAGAGGTATATTGGAATCAAGTACATGTTTCTTATCTTAAAAATAAAGATTTGGATTGTTTTATGGATATTTATCTAAAGTATAAAAAGGAATTAAAAAGCTTGATGCAACAATATTATAAGTCGGTTTCTACTCTTACTTTTTTTGAGAACGTTTGTGCAAGCGATACGGAGAAATCTAATGTAAAAATTTCTTTTTACCCGTTTTATCGTTATGAAGAAAAATTTCCTTCGATAGATCCAGATATTACAGGAGAGTGGAGCCATACTTTATTATATTATAGTGAGGAATATCCTATTAATCTATCTATGAATAAAGTGGAAGATTTTCGTCTAAAGCCATGGTTTCATTTTGGTAATTTTTTTGTTAGCTTAGATTTAGATTATCATTTACAAGATGCTCTATTTTATGACGGTATCAATTTTCCTAAAGGTAAAATTGTGAGTTTGGTATCAAAGGATACTGATGGTAGACTTTTACCTGAAATTGAATTTTTCATTTCTGAAGCATTTCCTAATTTTAAAATCTATTTAAAAGATTTACCTCATTTTTTTAGTGATTATTTAGAAAAATATAGGAAAACAGATTATTTGATTGAGAGAAAGAATAAGTTTGATAGAAAAAAAGAAAAAGAAAGGATTAAAGAACTACAAGTAGTAGATAACACCAAGCAATTACTAGCAAATAACAATTTAAAAATAGTAAAGTTAGTAAAGAAAAATCAAAAACTCTATGAAAAATTAGGAAATCGTCAACCAGTTACCAAAGAGATTTTATGTAAGATGATAGAAGATGAAGAGAGTGGTCACTGGATAATACGTCCGGAGTTTGTAAATGACTTAGAATATTATGATTTAAGTGGCATTTCTTTTGACAATGTGGATGTGAGAGAAGTTAATTTTAGAAATACTAATATAAAGAGTATAAACTTTGATCCACAAAGGGTGTATCGCAAAGACTTATCTGGTTGCTATTTCGAAACATCCATGTCCTCGCCAAATGGAGTAGTATTTGATTATTCGACTGATTTTACTGGTGTGAATTTATCTGGTACCGTAATACGTCAACCGTTAACTTTCTATAATAGTAGTATTATTGATGCAGAAATTAATCAACATACTGATTTACCAGAGGAACTATGGCAAATGAGAAAGATAGAAACAGTTAAAAAAACATAAAGAATTAATTTTCTTTATGCTTTTCTTTTGGTATTTTAAAGTAGAAGCAGGAACCTTTGTTCTTTTCTGAAGTAACTCCATATTCATAATGGTGTAGTTGTAAAGCATTTTTAACAATCGAAAGACCAAGTCCTGTACCTACTAAGTTACGTTTATGTTTTTTCTTATTCTTATAATATTTATCCCAGATATAGGGAAGATCTTCTTCTTTAATTCCTTTTCCTGTATCTTTAATTTCTACCAGAATATTATCTTCATTATTCATAATATTTATCATGACCTTATTATCTTCTCCAGTATAATTAATAGCGTTATTAATTAAATTATAAATTACTTGTTCTAATTTCTTTTTATCAGCATGAATGATAATTTCACTATCTTCATGATTAAATTCAAATATATAATTTTCTGTTTCTTGTAATACTTTGTAACGATGTAGTATTTCTTCTGTAAGATGAATTAAATCAAAATCTTCTTTATTTAGTTCATTAATATTAGACTGCATACTAGATAATTCTAAAATATCGTTTACTAGTATGGTTAATCTATCTACTTCACTGATAATAATATCCATATCTTCTTTTTGTTTCTTTTTATCTTTGGCATGTAAGTCTCGACTCATTTCGGCATAAGCTTTAATCATAGTAAGAGGAGTTTTTAAGTCATGAGAGACATTTGCCATTAAATCTTGCCTTAATTCATCTGTTTTAGCAAGTTCATCTCTTGCATAATTTAAAGTAGAAGCTAACTCATTTAATTCTTTAATATCTTCTTCTGATTTAAAAGAAACTTGAAAATGTCCCTCTGCTAAACTTTTAGCAGCTTGATTCATTTGGACAATTGGTTTTGAGATATGATGAGAAATAAAGTAGGCAACAATAAATGATAAAATTAATACAATTGCAGTTACATAAATTAGTTGTTTTTGTAGGATATCTACAGTACCATCAATGGGATCCATAGACGTATTAATAAATGCATAAGTTTCACTATCAAGTTTTACTGCTTGTATTAATGTACGATTATCAAACATCGGATTAATTAATTCATAGGTTTGTCTATATTTATTACTTTTAATAAAATCTTTTTTATAACGTAGGCTTTCTTGTTTACTAGAGATGCATCCTTTTCCAAAGTACATAGAAGTATATAAAGTATTTGCTTTCTCATTGACGATTTCCACACAAACACTTTTTGTCATTGCTGCTTGATCAATAATATCTGTAACATCATCATCATTTTTATATTGTTCTATTGTATTTGCAACATCTGCAATATCTTTGGTTTTACTAATACGATAAAACTGATTTAAAAAAAGAACTTGGAATGCCCAGAGGAATCCCAATATTAGTAGTGAAAATATTAAAAAGTATTGCCATATTTTAATATGTAAACTATTCTTCTTCATTTTCTTCAATAAATTTATAACCAATACCTCTTACAGTAATAATATGATCTCGATATGGTCCTAAATTATTACGAAGCATTTTAATATGAGTATCTATGGTTCTATCATCACCAAAGTAATCATAGCCCCATAATCTGGATAATAATTGTTCTCTAGATATGGCAATTCCTTTATTTTTAATTAAATAGGTAAGGATTTCAAATTCTTTCGGAGTAACATTTATTAGTTTATTATCTATTTTTAAGGTATGTGCGGAAAAGTTAAGTTCGAGAGTATTGAGTTTATATATATTGGGTAAATTTTGGTTGGAACGATTATAAATTGCTTTGATACGGGCTATTAACTCTTTTGGTGAGAATGGTTTGGTTAAATAGTCGTCAATTCCTAATTCAAATCCACGAAGTTTATCAAACTCTTCTGATCTTGCTGATAGTACAAGAGTAGGAATTCTTTTTTCTTTAGGAAGTTCTTCAAGTAATGTGTAACCGTCCATTTCTGGCATCATAATATCTAATACCATAAAATCATAAGTATTGGTTTGCAATTTTTTTAAAGCTTCTTTTCCACTAGCTGCTTCATCGGTAGTAAAATGATTAGCAGCACAATATTCTTTAATGACTTCGCGAATCCTCGTTTCATCATCTACAACTAATATTTTCATTTGAAATCCCTCCCTGTAGTAATATTATACTAAATAATGTGTAAATTGCGTGAAAAATCAACAAAAAAGTTTTTTTTGCAAAAATATAAAATTTATATTATAATTTTGGGAGATAGGAGTGGTTTTATGACGGATGATACTTTAGAACAGTATAGAAACTCATTTTATGAGTCTATTCTTTTATTGCAGGATGAACAAGATATTTTAGAATCATTACCAAGCCCGGAATATCAAAGTTTTTTTCCTTTAATGGAAGGATTAATTTCTAAGCTTGTGGAGGAGTGTAGGGAATTTCAGAGTTTAGGAGATGATTCTGATATTTTAGATGAAGTGGACAGTTTAAAGAAAAAAATTAATCTATGTAGGAATAGGCTTGAAATAGTAAAAAAACAAATGGCAATAGATAATATAGAAAGTCAAGCAACTTATTCTAAACGTCATTTGATTTTTGCTAAAACAGCTTTTGGCTCTACTTTTTTGCAAAAAGATTTAAAAGATATTCCTAAAGAATATTATGATAAGGTGTTAGCAACTTTAGAAACATTAGAGTCTGGTGATTTTAATTCTAATACAGAAAAAGTAAGACAGCTTACTAATAATAAAAAATTATTTGGTTTGTATGAAATTAAAGAGTTTAAAATTAGATTAATTTATCGAGTGTTGGACGGTGATATGGTCTACGTTATGCAAACTAGAATGAAGAAAGATAACAATTCTTCTTTAGACCAAAAAGATTTAATCAATCGTAATCGTAATACAAATGATGAATTTAAAAAGTTGAAAGAAAGAGTTCAAAATCCACATGAAAGAGATTTGCTAATCATGGATCATGAAAATATTCGTAATGAGATTTTTAATGAATTAGAGTCTGGTAAAAGAGATGAGAAAGGTGGTAAAAAATGATGGATGATTCTAGAAAAAAGATAAAAAATGCTCAGGGATTAAGAAATTTGGAACAAACTCGGTTAGCATATTCACATGAAATTCTTGCTAACTTGGCAGAAAACCCTTCTTTGGTAAATGATTTAATAGAAGATTTAGGAATTACCGATAGTGAATTGTTTGATAATTTAAGTGGAACTACTAAAGGGAATATTACTTTTTATGATCAAAGTCTTTCTTCAATTCGTGTTCTTTCCAAAAGTAAGGAATCTAATATATCAAATAGGGTTAGAAAGTAAGATAACTTCTTACTTTTTTTAATGAATAAAAAGTAACAGCAAATACATTTAATGAAATCGCAATAATTAATCCCCAGATACCAATATTTAATAAGGATAGTAAAACTAAGAAAATAGAACGAATAACAACACCAATCGTAGTTGCAATCATTGCATCACGACTTTTCCCCATGGCATCAAGGCAAGAAGAAAGCGGAGACTGGATATATTGAAATAAGCAAACTGGTGCTAGAAAGCGCATGTAAGAGATGCCTTCCTTAGTGTGATAAATGAGTTTTAATGGAAACTCTGGAAAAATAATGAAGAAAATGGTAACTGGAATACCAATCGCTAAAGAATATAGAATAGCTTGTTTTATTTTCTTTGTAACGAAAGTATAATTTCCTCTAGTATATTCCCGAGAGACAACAGGAAGCAGTGCTTGTGATATGGCCATAGTAAAAAAAGATGGTAATAATAATAGAGGCATAACGTATCCAGATAAAATTCCATATTCAGTAGTAATAAATTTAGATGAATATCCTAAAGAAAGAAGGGTAGTAGTTAAAAGAATCGGTTCTAAAAAATAACCAATACTACCAAGTAATCTTCCAGTAGTATTAGGAATACCAATCGATAAAGACTCTTTCATATAATCTTTCTTAGGAATTAAATCTTCTTTTTTTAACTGAATTTTTTTTGGTAAGAATAAAAATAATACTAGAATTGATACACCTTCACTAATAACGTTAGATAAAATAATATAACAAACAGCATATTCTAATCCTTTTGGTAAGAAGAACGGAATACCAATTATCATAAGAGTTAACCTAACAATATCTTCTAATAAATTGGAAACGACATGTGGCACCATTTTTTCTTTTCCAAAGAAATAGCTTCTACAAATGCTAGAAAGACTAGTAAAAGGAATCACAACCGCAATAGCTAGAATAGGTAAATAACATCTAGGATTATGTAATAGATTATTTGCAAGTACAGGAGCAATTATAATAATCGTAATAATTAATAGCAAATTAATAAATAGACTAATCGGTAAAATTGAAAAGAATAATTTAATATTATTTTTTCTTTTTTCTGCAACCAGTTTAGATAAAGCTGTAGGAAGACCAAATTGTCCAATACCAATAAATAGAGAGAATGTTGGTAATACCATCATATATAAGCCAAGTCCTTCGGTACCTATTAATCTACTCATCATGATTTTAATAAACATACCAAGTAATTTAGTCAGTAGTCCTCCAATTAATAGGATTATGACTGAATTTATAAATTTTTCTTTCATAGTAAATTATATGAATAAGAAAGAAAAGCTATTAAAAAATAAAAAAATAGTTTCAAAACAAAGAAATTATGATATGATAATTATGAAGATAAAACAGTGAGGGAAACGTCAAGAAGTGTCAATCGAACAATTGTAAAAACTTGTAAATATGTTTTGTCAATTTTATAGAAAAAAGAAAAAAGTTTATAGAATTACTTTATTCTTTTTTCTATGAATGTTAGACTAGTAGTAGAGGTGGAGAGAATGAACGGATTAATCAAATTTTTAACAGCAGAGGAAATGATAGTGGTGTATGCACTCGTAGGAATTGCATCCGTTTTATATTTAATTATATATATACTTGATAAAAGTTATTATAAAAGAAAGCAACGTCAAAATACGAAAGAATTACGTAAGATTGTAGATGAGGTTTCAGAAACAGTAGAGCCTGAGGTAAAACAAGAACCAGTAATAACTCAGATAGCAGAACCAAAAGAAGAAAAGGTTGAAGTTATGTCAGTAGTAGATCCTGTGGTAGTAGATTCTAAACAAGAAGAAACAATTGAAATTTTATCAACTCCACAAGAAAGTGTTACTATTCCTGAAATAGAGCCGGTACAACAAACTGTAATAGAGGAAGAACAACAAGACAAAGAGCAAAATTTAATAGAAAAACAAGAAATGCCAGCTATAGAAAATATTGAAGAACAAACAGAGGTGACTTCAGAAGAAGAATTGCAATACACTAGTATTGAACCAAACCCTACAGAAGCTCAGGCTGAGCTAATGCGTTTGACAGAAACACTAGAAAAAGCGGAAGAGGAAGTTAGAAATATTGAATTAACAGCATTTGAAGAGGAACAAGAACAAAATGCTATTATTAGTTTAGATGAACTCATGGAACGTGGTAAAGCAATGTATGAAAATGGTGAATTTGATAAATTAGAAGATGAAGGAAACGAACCAATTAGCTTACAAGATTTGGAAGAGCGAATGAAAGAAGCTAAAGAAATTGTTACAGAAATAGAGGAAGACCCTGTAATTACTGAAGTAACACCAGTATCTGAACAAATGGTATTAGATGACTTCCAAACAGTAGAAGTAGAAAAAGAAGTCAATCCTCCAGTGGTGGAGAAAAAAGAGTTATATTCGGAACATAAGAAGTTTAAGAGTAGTCCAGTGATTTCTCCAGTGTATGGTATTGAACATCCTAATACATCTAGTGCTACTGATATTGAATTGGAAAATACGGCAAATTATGAAAAACTTGATGAAGAAATTAGGAAGACAAATGAATTCTTAATGACATTGAAGGAATTACAGAAAAAATTAGATTAAGGAAGCAGTAAACTCGATGAGGTTAATAATCATCGAGTTTTATTGTGAAATAAACTTGGAGGTACAAAGTGGAAATGGAGTTGAATTATTTTAATGTTAAAACAGATAATTTTATATATAGTATTATTACTATCTTTCCTTGGTTTAATTTATTCTATTTATAAAATTGTAGGCTGGTATATAGATAATAAAAATACTAAAGAACAAATCGAAAAAGTAGAAAAGTATATAGAAGAATCAGAAGAGAATACTTTTGCTATAAAAATAGATTTTGCATCACTATTAGAAGAAAAAATGAAAAGAGATAATATTTTCGTTTTTTCATTTGATATAGTTTAGAAATCTTGTAAAAAAAGATATAATGTGATATAATTTGTTAACAAAAGAGGTGAGTATTTATGAAAAAACACGCCTTGGATATTGCAATTATTGTTTGTTTTTTGATAGTTATTATTTTAATAGTTGTTTTAGTATGGCCTACTGGAAAAGACACTTTATCAAAGAATACTAAAGCAAAGAAAGAAATAAATAATACAGAAAAAGTAAATGCAAAAGATACAGAAGAAAAATCTGTTCAAGAGACTGAAATAAAAGAGAACAGTTTTCTTTCAGATACTGCTGTTGCTAGTAATGAAGATGAAGTTGTCTCTTATGTATCTGATGTGGAGTCACAAATAGCTACTTTGAATGCGAATAGCACAGATACAACCATGAAAGAAAAGTTAGAAAATACATTTATTACGCTTACAGATTTTATCTTCTATGGTGGTACTATAAAAGGTATGACTTTTAATCAATTAACAGATACAGCTAAAGAAAAAGTACTAGATCTTTATGAAAAGATAGATTCAAAAATAGAATCTTATTTTCCTAATTATAAAGAGGATATAGCATCTTCTGCAAAAAAAGGATATACTACTGTTGTTACGAAAGCAAAAGAATTGAAAGATGAAATTCTTGCAAAATATAAGGAAAAAGTAGGAGAAGATGCGTATAATAATGTAGTAAGTAATTATGAAGAGGATAAAGATAGGTTTCAAGATGCATATACTCCTTATGTAGAAAAAGGAAAAGATATTGCTTCTGGTGCTATAGAGAAAGGAAAGAATGTTTGGGATACTGCCAAAGATAAATTAGATTCTTGGTATCAAAATTTTAAAGAAAGTAGGGAATGAATTGCGAAGTGTTGGAGTTTTAACGTTAGGTTGTAAAGTAAATACATATGAAAGTGAATATATCATTCATTTATTAAAGGAACATGGTTATCAAATTAAATCCTTTGAGGAAGTTTGTGATGTATATATTATTAATACTTGTACTGTGACAAATACTAGTGATGTGAAATCTAGAAAAATGATTCGTCAAGCAATTAAGCGAAATCCAGATGCTTGTATAGTAGCAATGGGATGTTTTATAGAAGCTAATAAAGATTATTCTGTTCCCGGGTTAGATATTGTTATTGGAAATAAAGATAAGTCTAAAATTATAGAAATATTAGATGAATATTTTTCTAAGAAGGAAGAAATACGTAGGTTGTATGCTGAACTTCCTAGTCAGTTTGAAGATATGTATATTAATGAGTTTCCAGGTAGGACTAGAGCATTTGTGAAAATACAAGATGGATGCGAAAATTTCTGTTCTTATTGTATTATTCCATTTGTTCGTGGAAAATGTCGTAGTAAAAATCCAGATACTGTAATTAAAGAAATAACTGATTTAGTAAATAACGGGTATAAAGAAGTAGTGTTGACAGGGATACATACAGGTAATTATGGTGTGGATTTAGATATTAATTTCGCTGAATTGTTAAGAAGAATCGTAAAAATTAAAGGTTTGGAACGTTTACGTATTTCTTCCATTGAAATTACAGAACTAACAGATGAAGTGTTACAAGTGATTAAAGAAAATCCTGTTATTGTTAATCATTTACATATACCACTTCAAGCTGGAAGTAATCATGTATTAAGAATGATGAATCGTAAATATGATTTAAAGTATTTTAAATTCCGTATTCAAAAAATTCGTGCTATTCGACCAGATATTGCTATTACAACGGATGTAATTGTTGGTTTTCCAGGAGAAACAGGTTTGGATTTTCGGTCAACTTTAGAAACTTGTGAAGAGCTACAATTTGCTAAGATTCATGTGTTTCCTTATAGTGAAAGAAAAGGAACGGTTGCTAAAGAATTACCATTTCCTTTGGATAAAGACGTAAAAAAAGAACGTGCTAGACTTCTTTTGGCTTTATCTAAAAAATTAGAATGTAATTATTTTCATTCGTTTGTTGGGAAAGATGTTTCAGTATTAATAGAAGAAGAAAAAAATGGTAAAAGCTATGGACATACAGACAATTATCTACACGTAGAAATAGATAAAATTCTTCCTAAAAATACATTCGTAACGGTTCGTATTACAGAAGTATGTTATCCATATTGTGTTGGTGAAATATCTTTGCTAAAATAAAAATAGGAGTGATAATATGGATAATTTTATGTTTCAGAAATTAATGAATGCCCAACAGAAAGAAGAACAAAAACAAGAACACAGCTTAGAAGAAATAGAAGTATTAGAAGAAGAAAATAATGAAAATCAAGAAAGAAAACAAGAAGAAGATAAAGAAGGATATGTAGCAAGAAAAAATCAAAATTAGGAGGAGTTATGGATATCTATATCAAAGGAAATTATCAAAGAAGTATTTATCAAAATAGTAATGGTTACCATATAGGACTATTTAAAGTAAAAGAAACAAACTGTGAACAATTAACCAAATATGTAGATAAAACAATTACTTTTACAGGTTATTTCCATGAATTAAATGATATGGATACCTATCTTTTTTTTGGTCAAATGGTTGAACATCCTAAATATGGAACCCAGTTTTCTGTTACTAGTTATGAAAGATGTAAACCAGAAGAAAAAGATGCTATTGTAGATTTTTTAACTAGTGGATTATTTAAAGGAATAGGAGAGAAAAAAGCCAAAGCTATCGTAGATGTATTAGGAAAAGATACATTACAAATTATATTAGATAATCCTGATAATTTAATTTTAATACCAGGAATTACTAAAACCAATATTGATACACTACATACTAAGTTAAAAGAATATGAAGCAAGTTATGAAACAGTTCTTTATTTAGGAGAACTAGGTTTTTCCACCAAAGATGCTATGCTTGTTTATAATTTTTATAAAGAACGAGTAAAATCTATTATAGAAGAAGATATTTATCAGTTAATTTATAGTATCCCGGAAATAAACTTTAAGAAAATAGATCGAATCGCTTTAAAAAATGGAGTAGAAAAAAATGCTTTCATTCGTATTAAAGCGTCTATTTTATATATTATGGAAGAACTTAGTAATGCCTATGGACATAGTTATTTTTTCTATGATGAAATATTTTCTTATCTACCTAGAGTCTTATTAGTTACTATTTCAGATACAGAATATCAAGAAGCCCTAGCTTCTTTAATAAAAGATGTAAAAGTAATTCAAAAAGAGGAAAAATATTACCTAGAAGAAATGTATCAAGCAGAATGTTTTATTGTAAAAAGATTTCGACTACTTGCTCATAGTGAAGATAAAGAATTTAAAAACCTAGATAGTAAGTTTAGTGAATTAGAAAAAGTATTTGGAATATCTTATAACGAAGATCAAAAAATAGCTATTTTAGATAGTTGCAAGAAGAGTTTTTTAATTATTACTGGTGGACCTGGAACTGGTAAAACCACAATCATGAAAGGAATTGTAGAGTTATATAAAGAACTTCATAAATTAACATATGAAAAATTAGTAGATAAACTTGCTTTACTAGCACCAACAGGAAGAGCAGCCAAAAGAATGAGTGAAGCAACACTTCTACCAGCATCTACTATCCATCGTTTTTTAAAATGGAATAAAGATACTAATAAATTTCAAGTAAATGAGTATCATAAGAGTAAAGTAGAACTTGTGATTATTGATGAAGCGAGTATGATTGATACCGAACTTTTAGCCAGTCTTTTAAAAGGAATCTCTGCTAACTGTAAAGTAATTATGGTAGGTGATGCCTATCAATTACCATCAGTAGGGCCAGGACAAGTATTACATGACTTAATTGAAAGCAAAAAATTACCAGTAGTAGAATTAAAAGAGCTATATCGTCAAGGAAAAGATTCTAATATTATATCACTAGCTTATGATGTAAGAAGAGGAGAAGTAGTAGATGATGTCTTTAATCAAGATGAAGATTTAACATTTATCGAGTGTGATGATAAAGATGTACTATCTAATTTGATGGATGTGTCTCAAACATTTAAAGACCTTTCTTATAAAAAATTTCAAATACTTGCTCCTATGTATAAAACGATTCATGGAATTGATGCAATTAATCAAAAATTACAAACAATTTTTAATCCAAAAGAAAGTAGTAAAAAAGAACTAGTAGTAGGAGATGTCATTTTCCGCGAAGGAGATAAAGTAATTGAATTAAGTAATATGCCAGAAGAAAATATCTATAATGGAGATATAGGAATCATTAGTACTATTATTACACAACCAGTAAAAAAAATTATCATTGATTTTGATGGAAATGAAGTAACGTTTACAAGTGCTAATTTTAATAAATTTCGTCTAGCGTATGCAATTTCTATTCATAAGGCACAAGGAAGTGAATTTGATGTTGTTATTATGCCATTAGTCCAAGGTTATAAAAAAATGTTATACCGCAAATTAGTTTATACAGGAATCACAAGAAGTAAAAAAATGTTATATTTAATTGGTGATAAAATTGCACTCCGTCAAGCAGTTAGTAATACATCATCGGATATTAGAAGAACAACTATTAAAGATTTTCTAGAAAATGGTATAAAATAAAAAGGTTTAACTCATAATAAAAATGAGGTGATAAAACATGTCTAAGAAGGCAATGAATAAAATGATCTGGGCTGCAGTATTAGGAGGAATGGGAGTAGCAGGTTATATGTATTTTAAAAAGAATCCTAATGCTATGTCTAATATGAAAGAGATGGCTAAAAACGCAGCAAAAACGACGTATGATAAGTTAGAAGATATTGACTAATCATCCAGAAAAAAGAAGAAATAACATTATTTCTTCTTTTTTTGTGCAGGAGTAGAACTTTCAGATAAGATATTTAATGATTTTGTAATAAACTCACTTTCTTCTATAGAAGAATCATATAATAAAGGATAGGTAGTTAACAAAGCTTCTTTATTATCAGATGTATATTGCACAAGCATATCACGTAGTTTTAAATAAATAGCAGTTTGATAAACAGAGCTAAGTTCTGGTAAAATTTCATTTCTAAGTGAATCTTGTTGAAGTAACGTAGTAACTAATAGGGTTGCTATTTTATCTTGCATTTGCTGATAAGTATCAAAAGATCCTTCTTCTTTATGCTCTTCTAAATAATTAATAACAAAGAAAATATTTTTTACTTGTTCCTCTTTATCTTGCTTTTGACTAGGTTGTTGAGTTAATTGGTCAAGATACTGTTGTAATAATTCTGGTTGATAGCATTTATCTGAAGTATCTATTTCAGCTAGTAAATTAAAAAGTTCTGTTCTAAGATTAATTTGTCTATTATATTCTGTATCAAAAATAGATAGATATTCTAAAACTGGTTGTTCTATACTTTCTAAGATATGATTTAATTTATCTAGATAATAAGCTTTTTTAGTATCTGGTAGTACTGATAATTGCTTTTTAATATCAAGAATAGTCTTTGTATTACTAGAATATAATCCCGTTTGTTCTTTGATAGCTTTTGATGAAGTTTTTATTTTATCTTTTTGACTTTCTAAGAACTGATTAATTTTTTCTGGTAAGTAAGGTGGAGTAGTATAATAACGGTTAAACTGACAAGAACTTAAGAAATCGGCTAATGTAGTAATTAAATATAGATACTCATTTTCATCACTTAATTTATGAAGATAATTTTCAATTTCTTCGGTGGTAGCTTTTCTATCTTCATGAGAAAACGAAATAATATTTGTCCTATCTAAATTACAAAAACAATCATTAAGGCCATTAGTTGTAACGGTTTCACAAAAGTGAGCAGAAATTTCATAATTTTCAATATCATATAATATTGGTGTACTGATATCAGTACCAGCAACAACTCCCATTTTACTATCAGAAATAGGTTTAGTATAAGGAAGTTCAAATGTTTTTATAATCTCTTTATTTTCAATAATTTGTTGTTGCTTTCGATAAAACTCTTTTACTTGCTGCCTACGAAGTATATTTAGCCAAGAAAAATATTTATCTCTAACTAGCTCCTCAGAGGATACTGCTTCTTTTAATATATATATTTTTCTCATGATTAATTCTTTGCCATCTAAACTTTTTTTAATATCGTCTATGTTGTATATATCTTTAATATCCATAATTAAAATTCCTTTCTTTTGTATCATTTATTATAATAGAAGTGAAGAAAATGTCAATGAATGGTATTATGTTTATCAAAATTTGCTTTGCTTCATAAACTATGATATGATTTATACACTTTGAGGGAGGAGTCGGTATGTTCGAAAAAATAAAGCATTCTATTAATTTAGATACAAATTCATCAGATATAGTAAATAATGACTTGGATGATGAAATAAAAAAAGCACAGCAATCTCTAGCACGCTTTTCCTTAAGTGCAACTTTTATTTCGAGCGTTATAGCAGCATCTGGAATTATGCTAGGTGCTGGAATGGATATAGTAGTATCTTGTATCTTAAGTGTAACAGGAAGTTCTTTAATAACAGGAGCAATTATTGGTAGTACAAAAATGGCTAATAAAAATGAATCTCAGTTTCATAAAACATCATTAGCACTAATAAATCAAATGCTTAATAGAGTAGATGATTTAGTTGATGGGAAGTTTCAAGTTTCATCTAAAACAAATCATTTTGATTCTATTATTTATGGACGTCTATCTGCTGCGAATATTACGTTGAATGGTAATGATACTAGAATGATGAATCAATTTTTATATTTGTTAAACGCTAATTACTATCCACTAATCTTAAAGCATTTTCCAACGAAACAAAGAGAAGATGTAATCATAGAAACAGTTGATCAAGTATTTACTTATTTAATTCAAAATAATATAAATCAATTTAGTGAAAAGGAAATAAAACAGTTTTTTAAAGGATATCAATTATTATCTAAAAAAGAAAAAAATGATTTTTTAAAAGAACTAAAGCAAGGTAGATTTAAGAATATTAGCACACATCAGTATGAATATGCTGTTTTTCCTAACAATATGGATAAAGAGGAAGAAAAACCTATCAATCCAATGTTTCAAATGAAAGAAAAACAGGATAGTTATCAATTAGATTTAAGTATGATATTAGATATAAAACAAAGAATAGCTAGATTATCCCCAGAGTCTCAAGAAAAATATAATCTATGGCTAGATAAAATTATTTCTGAACAAAAACAAGATTCTTTTGGACCTAATATGGATTTCCGCGGACAATTATGTAATTTATTTGCTGAAGTAGATTTTGAACAAAAAGCTATGATTAATCCAAAAGTTTATCATGAGTTTTTTCATCAGTTTTCTTTCTATGTAAGTAGTAATGAATTAGACTCTGACTCTTTTTCTCAGGGATTAGAGAGGTTTTATTCTATGGTTCAATTTTTAGAGATTCATAAATCTAGTGTTGATTTTACAGATTTTTTAGAATTACAAGGAATGGCTACAGAGATATTTTATAAAGTGTTGATTTATCATGACGAATATACTACTGATATTTTAAGAGGTATGACTGATAATTATAGAAATAGTGTTTCTATCTACATTAGAGAACAATTAGAAAACTTATTACAAGAAGAAAACTTACCACAAGATTATCTTTCTATTTATACCTTAAATCAAAGTGATATTCCTATCTTGCAATATATTAATCATGGTATCAAAATATTAAGAAAACACGAAAGTGATTCTGCAATCTCTACACAACAAGAATTAATAAGAAAACATTCAATTGAACATAAAGTAAATTAGAACTAATTAGTAAAGCTAAAAAGTAAGATGGTATATTTAATAAAAAATAGTCATATACAGAAAAGTTGTTCTATGTTACAATGAACCTAAGAGGAGGAAAGAATGTGACAATAGAATGTGTAAAACCAGAAATTTCTGATTATAGCTTTTTAAGATTATTTAGTGCAACCATTATTTTACAAGATCAAAATCCAATTATTGATAATCATCAATTAGAAAAAGATTTATTTGAATATTATAATAAAGAAGAATATCATTTTTTATTTGAAGATTTAACAAAGAAAGAAGATAAAGTAATAACTGATGGTAATTATGTAGAATTAAATGAGGTATTTCAACAAGGTTATGCCTTTGGATTATTACTAATGTTACGAGATGATCATCATATAAAGTCTATTATTAATATTACGAAAGAGGATGCAAAAGAAATATTATCTACCTTTGATATTGAACAAGTGAATGCTATGAGTAGCCTTTGCAATGAATTAAGTAATAAAAATAATTCTTTGAAAAACATGAAAAAAGAATATAAATAGGAAATATGAAATAGGTATTATGTCAAATATAGTAAAGTTTTTCTTTGAAAAACTTTTTCTTTTTGTTATAATAAGTAGTAGCAAGATTAGGAGTGATAAGAAATGGCATTAAAATATGATGAGTCATCGATAAAAATATTGGAAGGACTAGAGGCAGTTAGAAAAAGACCTGGTATGTATATTGGTTCTACTGATAAAAGAGGACTTCACCATCTAGTTTGGGAAATTGTAGATAATGCTATTGATGAAGCAATTAACGGGTTCGGAGATTATATTAAGATAATTTTACATAGTGATAAATCTGTTAGTGTAGAAGACCATGGACGTGGTATTCCTACAGGTATGCATGCTTCTGGTAAATCTACTCCAGAAGTTATTTTTACGGTATTACATGCTGGTGGTAAATTTGAAAGTGATGGATATAAGGTCTCTGGAGGACTTCATGGAGTAGGATCTAGTGTTGTTAATGCATTATCAAAATGGATGGAAGTAACAATTAAACATGATAAGGGTGAATACTATATTCGTTTTGAAAATGGAGGACATGTTGCAGTACCATTAAAAAAGATTGGTACTACTAATAAGACAGGAACGACAGTACGTTTCTTACCAGATGATGAAATCTTTACGACAACGAATTTTTCTTATACGACAATTTGTGAAAGAATGCAAGAATCTGCGTTCTTATTAAAAGGAATTACGATTGAAGTCATTGATGAAGAAGACGAAAGAAGTAGTAAATTTCATTATGAACGTGGTATTGAAGAATTTGTAGAAGATATGAATAAAGGAAAGAATGCTCTTCACAAGGTTTTAGCAATCACTGGTACCAAAGAAAAAATGGAAGTAGATATTGCGATGCAATACACAGATTCATATAATGAAACAATTGTAAGTTTTGTAAACAACGTAAAAACAATCGATGGTGGAACACATGAGGTTGGATTTAAAACCGCACTAACACGTGTATTTAATGACTATGCCAAAAATAATGGATTCTTAAAAGCAAAAGATAAAGCACTAGAAGGTAGTGATGTTAGGGAAGGTCTAACCGCAGTTATTAGTCTAAAGATTCCAGAAGGTATTTTACAATTTGAAGGACAAACCAAAGGAAAACTTGGTACTCCAAGTGCTAGGGTTGCTGTTGAAAATATCGTAACAGAACAAATGAAAGTATTCTTAGAAGAAAATAAAGCAATCGCAACAGAAATCATCAATAAGAGTCTACGTAGTAAGATAGCAAGAGAAGCAGCCAGAAAAGCAAGAGAAGAAGCTAGAAAAGGTACTAGTAAAAAGAAAGAAGAAAGGAGCTTGTCAGGAAAACTAGCACCAGCACAAAGTAAGGATAAAACAAAAAAGGAATTATTCTTAGTCGAGGGAGATTCTGCAGGAGGTTCTGCTAAACAAGCAAGAGATAGACGCTATCAAGCAATTCTTCCATTACGTGGAAAGGTATTAAATACCGAAAAAACAAAAGAAGAAGATATTTTAAAAAATGAAGAAATAAATACAATGATTTATACCATTGGAGCAGGATATGGTGCTAACTTTGATATTAATGATTGCGAATATAATAAAGTAATTATCATGAGCGATGCTGATGAAGACGGAGGCCATATTCAGTGCTTATTATTGACATTCTTCTATCGTTACATGAAACCTTTAATTGAAGATGGAAGACTTTTTGTAGCACTTCCTCCATTATTTAAAATACAAGCTGGTAAAGACATTCAATATGCATATACAATAGAAGAAATGAAAGAAAAATCTAAAGGTAAAAAATGTGAAATTCAAAGATACAAAGGACTTGGTGAGATGAACGCTGATCAGTTAGGAGAGACTACTATGCATCCAGGAAGCCGTACTTTGATTAGGGTAAACATAGAAGATGCTCAATTAGCCGAAAAACGTGTCTCTGTTCTCATGGGAGATGATGTTGCACCAAGAAAAGAATGGATTGATGAGAATGTTGAGTTTACTTTAGAAGATGAGTATAAGATATAGGTGTTAGTTTATGAAAGAAAATACATATGATGTACCAGCATATAAATTCTTTATTGTAAAAATTCATGATGGTAAAAGGGAACATTCTGTGAATGAATATACGTATTCATTACAGAATAATCCTAACTGCATTCTTCGTATTCCATTTGAAGATGTTGATGGACTAACTATTCACGAAGTAAAAGGTTTACTTGATACATCAGATATTGCCTTACTTGGTTGTATCGCATATGCAGTTGGAACTATAGTATTCCAATGCAGTGTTACAAATGTGTTCTATGTCGATTTTAAAGATGTTAATATTAAAGAAGATGATACCATTGATAAAGTTTTTGAGCGGCAAATGGAAAAAAATTATACGGGAGCAGATGATACTGCGAATCGAATGATGCGATGTTATTTTGAGCGCTATCAAGATAAAAGTTATGAAAAAACAAGACAAAGAATTTTGTCATTAATGATGAAAAATAAAAAATGATAGGCATGTATCATAGGAAAATATAGTTTAGAAGTTATCCTAAAATATAGGAGGTAAATATTATGAAATATAGAAGTGGAGAAGATTTTTTAAATAAACTATTTCAAAACCTACATCTATCTCCTAGTGTTATGAGAACAGCTTTAAAAAGCGATACTCCAGAAGAAAAAATTTCTAAATATTTAGAAAGACTAGAATTAATTCACCAGAGTACATTAGAAAATGAACATAAAAAAGAGTTACTACAATATTTTTATTATGATAAATATGTTATAAAAAAATTACCAGACAATTATATAGCATTGATAAAAAGACAGTACACCGAACGAGGAGAACTAAATAAAGAAATTAATGAAGAGAAATTACTCAAAAAAGTTCAAGAAGACCAAAGAGCTTCGCTAGATTTATGGTTAGATTATTTTATAAAAAATGATGCTAATTATCCGATATGGTTTCGATTTTATGCTTTTAATGGTATGTTGAAATTGAATTCTTTAGATAAAAGTATAGAATCTTTTGGAAAAAGGGCCAAAACTACTACAGAATTTTATATAGAGTTAAATCCAGAAGCTTTAGCTAAAGTCTATGATACTTTAAATGATGAGATTCAAGGAAAGAATTTAACTGATGAAGAGGTAGAGGCTTTAGAAAAAGGAGAAAATTTTGCTAAGTTATATACTTTTTATTTACAAAGACAAGGAGTTTTTCAAACTGATAGTGAAATAGAAGGACAATGGATAAAATATGACTGGCACTCTGATTATCAAAAACTATGGCAATCATTGCAAGGAAAAAATACAGGCTGGTGTACCGCAGGAAAAGGAACAGCAAAAGATCATATCAACACCGGGGATTTTTATGTTTATTACACGAAAGATAAAAATGGTGATTATACAAATCCTAGAATTGCAATTCGAATGGATGGAGAAGATGATATCTTAGAAGTAAGAGGAGTAGGTCCCAGTCAGAATTTAGAAAATAATATGGTTTCGATTGCCGAAGAAAAACTAAAGAATTTTAAAGACTATCCAAGATTTAAACAAAAACTAGATGATATGAAATATTTAACAGAACTATGGAACAAACATAAAAATAATGTAGAATTTACAAAACAAGATATTGCTTTTCTATATGAAATAGATCATACAATTAGAAGTTTCGGTTATCAAAAAGATCAAAGAATAAAAGAAATAAAAGACCAAAGAAATAATCTAAAAGATTGGATGTATTATTTTGATTGTAAAAGTGAAAATATTGGTCTAACACCAAGAGATGTGGAAGATAAAGAAATTATTGTTTATTATGGAAATTTATCAACTAGACAACTTACTGATTTAGATAAATTAAAATCTATTAAAATGGTCACAGGTTTTATAGATTATAATGAAGAAGATGCAAGTTATTTAAAAGAGTTACAATGCATTGGTGAGAGTGCCTTATTTAGAAAAATAAAGAGTTCTAAAGGATTAGAAAATTTGTCTAATGTTACTGTAAGTATGTATTTAAATAGTATAGAGGATATAAGTAATTTTGATAGCCTAAAAAGTGTAGGACAATATATTTTCGCACCTAATTATAGTGAAGATTATATGGAAAGTGAAGAATTTCTTGATATAATAAAAGAAGAAAAAGAAAGAAAGTTAATCGAAGTTAGTAAAAAGTCAAAATAGAGGTGCATCCTTTCCTAATTTAATAAGTGCTGATGGATTAAATCATTTGCAGTATATAGGTAATTATGCTTTCTTTTCTAGTTTGAAGAGTGCTAAAGGGTTAAATAGTTTGAAATATATAGGGGAAGATGCTAATTTTTCTAGTCTAATAAGTGCTCAGGGCTTAGACAGTCTACAAAATATAGTTGGAGGATCAGATTTTAGTAGTTTACCTGAAGCAAAAGGATTAAATAATTTACGAAATATAGGTGAACATGCGGGATTTTCTAATTTAATTAGCGCTAAAGGACTAGATAGTCTTGAAAACATAGGTGGAATTGCTTATTTTCCTAAATTAATTACTGCTGATGGTCTAGAAAATTTACGACATATAGGAGGTTATGCAGATTTTGGTAGCTTAATAAATGCTGAAAGCTTGTATAATTTGAAATATGTAGGAAGAAGATTTGATTTTAGAAGTTTAACTTCTACCAAAGGATTAGAAAATATAAATATAGACTATATGGATTCAAATAGATAGAAAGTAATATGAGGAGTGATAATATGGCAAAGAAGAAAAATGAAACACAAGAAGTGATAGAGAAAATATTTGATTATACTCTAGAAGATATCATGGGAGAGCGATTTGGAAGTTATTCTAAATATATTATTCAAGATCGTGCGATTCCAGATGCAAGGGATGGATTAAAACCAGTACAGCGTCGTATTTTATATTCGATGCATAAAGAGAAAAATACTTATGATAGAGGATATCGTAAAAGTGCCAAAACTGTAGGAGACGTTATTGGTAATTATCATCCACATGGAGATACTTCTATCTACGATGCTATGGTTAGAATGAGTCAACCTTGGAAGACAAGACTACCATATATTGATATGCATGGAAATAATGGCTCTATTGATGGAGATAGTCCAGCAGCTTATCGTTATACAGAAGCAAGACTTTCTAAAATTAGTAATGAAATGCTTCGTGATATTGATAAAAATACCGTAGAATTTGCTCCTAACTTTGATGATACTACAGTAGAACCTACGGTCCTACCGGCTCGTTTTCCAGCACTTCTTGTCTATGGTGCTATGGGAATATCTGCAGGATATGCTACTAATATTCCACCACATAATCTAGGAGAAGTAATTGATGCGACAATTCACAGAATTGATAATCCTAATTGTAGTCTAGATACATTAATGAAATATGTAAAGGGACCTGATTTTCCAACCGGAGGAATCATTGAAGGATTAGATGGAATTCGTTCCGCTTATGAAACTGGACGTGGAAAAATTGTTGTCAAAAGTAGATATACGATTGAAGAAACAAAATCAGGTTCTTCTATTATCATTACTGAAATTCCTTTTGAAGTAAATAAAGCATTAATGGTAAAAAAGATTGATGATATTAGAATCGATAAAAAGATAGACGGAATTGCCGAAGTAAGAGATGAATCTGCTGCGGATGTTAGAGTTGTAATTGATTTAAAGAAAAATGCTAATGCCGAATTAATTGTTAATTATTTACTAAAAAATACGGATATGCAAATAAATTACAACTTCAATATGGTCGCAATCGTAAATAAAAGACCAAAACTGTTAGGACTTACAGCGTGCTTAGACGCTTTTATTGCTCATCAAAAAGAAGTAGTACGTCGTCGTACAGAATTTGATCTAGCCCATGCGAAAGCAAGATACCATATTGTAGAAGGATTAATTAAATGTATTTCTATATTAGATGAAGTGATTCGTGTAATTCGTGAATCTAAAAATAAAACAGATGCTAAAGAAAACTTAGTAAAAGAGTTTCAATTTACGATGGAACAAGCAGAAGCAATCGTTACGTTACAACTTTATCGCTTAACGAATACCGATGTTGTTGCTCTACAAGAAGAGATGGCAAACTTAGAAAAAATAATCAATGGTCTTACTGCTATCTTAGGTAGTGAAGAAGTAATGAAGTCTGTTATGAAAAAAGACCTACG
>CALVVW010000008.1 GCA_944364005.1 uncultured Bacilli bacterium
CTCTACTCTCTTAGTAATGATAGTAGAAAAGATGTTGCATTAGCATTTAGAGAATTAAGAAAGAAAAAATATATTATCTATAATTCATTAGATGATACATATTACGTTTATGTATCACCACAAAAAAAATAATATGAAAGGAGGAAAAATATATGTCTGCAGAAGAAACATTAAAATTAATAGCTAAGCAATGGTGCACCCTAGAAGATATTATGAAGTTAGGACATCTAGGAAGAAATTCTGCACTAAAGGCTAAAAAGAAGATAAAAGAAAAATTAGAAAAACAAGGTTATCTTATTCCAAAGTCTGTTGTACCAACTAAAGAAGTTGTAGCATTCTTTGATATAGATATTCCTTATTTAGAATCTAGAGTTTCTAGTAAACAATTAATTAAAAACATGTAAGAAAGGAGATACAAATTGAAACAGATAAATGAATTAAATAAAAGCATAAAAAAAGATATCATCGTCGAAAACCTAATGATATCAAATGGAGTTTATCTACTTGTATCTCATCCTAAGGTTGGCAAGTCAATGTTTGCTCAGCAACTTGCCTTCTCTCTTACTACTGGAGAAGATTTTTTAGGATTCAAAGTAAATCCCTCTCATGTCTTATATATTACCACAGAGGGCGATATAAATCAATTACAAGACCGATTTAAATTAATGAATTTGAAACCTAATGTAGATAAATTACACATTATAGATATAGATGATATTCCAGATTTTTATATCAGAGATATTGAAAGAGATATTCATGAACTAACCTTTGATAAAGAACCCTTATTCGTAATAATTGATATGTTTAAAGACATTAAATTTGATAGTGACTATAATCAAAATGATTATCAAGAAATAAATAATGTTGTATTTAAAAAGTTTAAAGAAATATGTAGAAAATATAACTGTACATTATTTGTTACACATCACTTAAATAAAAGTAATGGAATTATGGGTAGTGTCGGACTAACTGCTGACGCATCTGGAATTATGAAATTAAAAGAATCAAAAAATAATTGTAATAAACTAACTTTAGACTATAAAGGTAGAGATTTTAGTAGATTAGAATTAAATTTGAAAAGAAATGAAAATCAAACATTTAGTGTTATAGATGAAAATACTAATGATGAGACTGATTATAATCTACTATTATTTATAAAATATGCAGTTGCTAGGAAGGATTTTGATTATACGATATCAGATATCTTATCTAAAACAAATATTTTATTAACTCCAACACAACTTGGAGGTTTAATTCAAAGAAACCTAAGTTTGTTGGAGAAAGAAGGTCTTCATATAACAAGTAAAAGAACTGCTAATGAAAGATTATGGCATTGTTCTTATGAAGAACCTTCCGAAAATAATGAATGAACGTGGCACGTTCTGACCTGTAAGGTTGGAAGTGGCGATAGTGAATTCATTATCCATTAATTAAATGATATAGTATATCGTTTAATTAATCTTGTAATAGAGAATGCCTTTACCTATTTATTAGGTATTGGCTCTAGCTATTACAAGCATAAAGGATTCTAAGGAATATTCCTTAGCTCACGGTTGGGCATATATTATGCCCTAGTGAGATAGAGTATTATTTTAAAACAAGCATTGAAAGGAGGTCAAAATAAATGTACTCAGGAAAACAAGCACTACGATTAGAAAAGTTTAAAGCATCAGATATTGGTGGACTTGATAAAGAATTAAAAGAAAGAAAAGGATCAGGTAAATATGATAGCACTAGAACACCTTATAATATAGAACTCATAAATTATGATGGTCCTACTCTTGCTAGTTCAACTTATGATTATCTTTATTCTAACAATATTAATTATAATCCAAATAAAAAAGGTACAAAGGTATTAAATGGATTAATAATAACAAGTGGTCAAGAATTCTTTGAACACTATGGTATGAAGTTTAAAGATACTGGAGAAGTTTATAAAACTGGAGATAATGCTGGTAAACCAATTAGACATGCAATTATAGATGAAGAACACGGGTTACCAACTGAAATAAGAAGATATTTTGATGAAAGTCTTAACTTCATTGCCGATTATGTTGGTAAAGAAAATATTAGATACGCAGCAATACATCTTGATGAATCTACACCACACATGCATATTTACTTTACACCAGTTGTTAATGAGGTAAAAAGAAAAGTATTTGAATTAGATGAAAATGGTCATCAATTAAAACATGAAATAACTAATAAAAAAGAAGAAAAGAAATTAGTACCTATTCAAAAGAAAGACGAGAATGGAAAAAATATTTATGAAACTGTTAAAGGTAAATTTTTAAACTCAGATCAATTTTGGAAACAAAAAGGTGGTAATGCTTCTTATACTCTTTTACAAGATGATTATAACGAATTTATCAAATCTAAAGGTTATAACCTATTTAGAGGAGAAATTGGTGGAGATAAAACTCATTTAACTAATGCTATGAAACAACAAAAAGAATTAAATGCTCTAAACAAGGAAATAAGAAAAGAAAATGAACTATTAAAAGAGGCAAATAAGAGTGAAAATGAGTTTATTGATAAAGTTGATAAAGAAACTGCTAAAGATATCTTAAATCCTGTTAAAAAAGGTATTATTAAGCAATATAAAGATGAAGATATAGATAATCTATCTACTTATTCAAAAGAACTTGCTGAAGATAATTTAAGAAAGGATTTAGAGATTAAATCACTTACTGAAGAAGTTAATAGTTTTAGATCTGGTAAGGCATATAAAGAACAAAATAAAATTATAGCTAATCAAAAAATTATTATTAACCAAAAAGATAATGAAATAAATACTTGGAAGAATAAATTTGAAGAATTAGCTGATGAATTTAAGAATTTTAAGAAAAAAATTCAAGATAAGATATATTCTCTTACTTCTAAAATATTTGAGATTCTTCATATACCTTATTCTTGGTATGAAGCAAATGATATTGATTATGCTATTGATACTACAAGAGATTATTTAAAAAAACATTCAAAATCTAAAGATGATTTAGAGAGATGATTTATAATATTACCAGTTTATATGGTAAAATGTAATTGTTACGAACTGGTATATTTATAAATCCCAACAAAGGAGGAATGATATATGGGAATATATAAATTACCTAAAAATCAATGGACTAAAGATGGTCGTAAATATAAATATTATTGGAACGAAAAAGATAAGAGTGGAAAATGGAAGAAGAAATTTTCACAAGCATATAAAACTAAACTAGATGCAATGAATGCTGAAAGAGAGTTTTTAAATAACAAGGTTGAATTCGGTGGAGATATGGATATGACATTTGGTACTCTTACTGACCAATATATTGAATCACAAAAAAATAAAGTTCGTAGAAGAACTATGGAAACATATTTAAAAAGAAGAAGATATTTTACTAGTTTTGAAAATGTTAAGTTAAAGGATATGGATGGTAATCTATATCATAAATTTCAACAAGAACTATGGGATAAACCTATTAAATGTTCTACTAGAAATGATATTCAAAAATTTCTAAAAATTATTCTTAACTGGGGTATGAAAATGTATGATATTAATTTAATGCGTTTTTATAAGAAAATAGAATTCTTTAAAGATCCTAATGAAATGAAAGAAGAAAAAGATGTTTATACTTTTGAAGAATTTCAAAAATATATCAAGGGTGCTACTAATTTAAATGATAAGACAATGTTTGAAATGCTATATTATTGTGGGTTACGTCGTGGTGAATGTCGAGGGCTTCAATGGTCTGATATAGATTGGAATAATAAATTAGTATCTATTACTAAACAAGCTAATAGTATTAAAGATAGTCAAAAGTATTATGAACTAACACCACCTAAAACTCAAAAGAGTATTAGAACATTACCTCTTACTGATGTCTTATACAATGATTTAGTAAATCTTTATAATGAGAAAAAGAAATACTATGGATTTAATGAAAAATGGTTTATCTTTGGGGAATTAGATCCATTAACATTTGGTATGATGCATAGAATAAATGGTAGAATTGCTGAAAGTGCTGATATTAGAAGAATACCACTACACTCTTTTAGACATAGTTGTGCATCTCTACTAATTAATACTGGACAACCTGTAACAACAGTATCTAAGTATTTAGGACATGCTAGTACTAAAGAAACATTAGATACCTATGCTCATATGTTTCCAAATAATCTTACTAATGTAAAAAATACCATAGATAATTTAAATCTAGGTATTTAAATAAGCTTAAATAAAAAATAAATTTGGTATCTGAAAAAAGGTTTTTGGTATCTGGCTTGGTATCTAGAAAAAATTAAAAACCTCAGAAACCCTTATAAAACAAAAAGTGTTCCCTCTTTCGAGGGAACTTCAGGGGGTTCGGTTGAATATACTCTCACATTGAAACACCGTGAGAGATATCGGCGTGATATGTATCACGCATCTTAATCATAAAGGATATTTGATAAAAAGTCAATTGCTAATGACAAAATTTTTTTTAATTGACATTATTATTTTTTTGATACTGGAATTTCATATTGATAAGCTAAGATTTTTAGACCGAAGGATTCAAAAAACGCCTGTGCTTCTGGTGTAAAGTTATATATTTGAACTTCAATTCTACTATATCTTTCTTTTCGTGCAAAATCTAAAATAGCTTGATACAATCTAGTTCCTATTTTTTCTCGTCTTCTTTCTTCTACGACAAAAATTCTATGAATTCTTATTATTCTTGCGGGTGTATAACGATAACTTCCTATTGTATTTATTCTTTCTGCTTCAATGAATCCTAGCATTTCTTTATCTTGTTCATAGATTAATAGTATTCGCATTTGATGAGGATTACATAAACTATTAAACTCTATCGATTCATAAGGAACATAACTTGTAAAAATATCTTTTCTTTTGGTTCTATATATTTTTTCAAATTTCATTGCCATTTTGCTGAAGGTACGATATTCATTACTTTCTGGTCTTCTTATAACCCAGTCATTTATTACTTCTTTTTTCTTCCATATTGTTAATGTTGACTCTTCTTTATTTATACCTATTACTAATAATACCGCATTTGTAATTTCTTCTGTTATCATCTCTAGACTTTGATTTAATTTTTCTATGTCATAATCATCTATATATACATAAATATATTTTCTATCTTCTTGTAAGGCTTGTCTTAGTATTTGATTCATTAATTCTTTTTTATTTTCATAGTGACCTAAACCAGTTGGTAAGAAAGAGTATGCCTTGATTTCTTGTTCTGAGTTTAATCTTTTTATTAATCTTTCATGATATTCGTTTATATCTAAATTGTCTGTTTTTATATTTTGTAGATAGTTAACTCTAAAAAATGACGATGAAGGTAGACTATTTATTTTTTCTTCTGTTAAGCCTTTTACGGCAATTACTATTGTTGTCTTATAGATTTCTTCTAGCTCTAATTTCTTTTCTGTTCCTTTTTTTTCTTTAGAATAATAAATTTTTCCTTTTAATGCTTTTAAAACATCTTCTATTTTTATACTTTCTTGCACTCTCATCACCAAATTTATTATATCATGCTAAAAAAAGAATAAACAAGATGTTAGTCTCGTTTATCCTTTGGTAATTGATTCAATTAATTTTATTTTTAATGGATCGTTATCTGTTTCTTTATTCAAAAGATATTCTTTAGAATCTTTTTTTGCTTGTAATAAGATTTTATAATCTGATTTTATACTAGCTATTTTAAAAGACATATCTCCGCTTTGTTTAGTTCCGAATAAATCTCCATGACCACGTAATTTAAAGTCTTCTTCACTGATTTTAAATCCATCGTCCACTTGTTCCATAATTTTTAGTCTTTCAGCATCACTATCACTTATTAGAATACATTGAGATTTAGAACTTCCTCTTCCGACACGTCCACGTAATTGATGAAGCGTTGATAGTCCAAAACGGTCAGCATCAAAGATTACCATGGTTGTTGCATTTGGTACATCTACACCTACTTCAATTACTGTTGTTGATATTAGTATTTGTATTTCATTATTAGAAAATTGTTGCATTATCATTTCTTTGGCGGCACTTGCCATTTTACCATGAACAATATCTATTTTATAATGCTCACCAAAAGCTAGTTTCATTTGATCTTTTAGTTTACAAACTGTGGTTAAGTCTGAGTTTTCACTTTCTTCAATTAATGGAGCAATGACATAGACTTGATGATTTGCTTTTAATTCTTTATACATCATTTCTAATACATCTTTTATTTCACTATTTTTCTTTACTACTGTTGTTATTTTTTGTCTTCCTTTCGGACGTTCCTTAATTGTTGATACATCCATATCTCCAAAGATAGTTAATGCATACGTTCTTGGAATTGGTGTTGCACTCATATATAAGACATCTGGTTTTTTACCTTTGTTTTGAAGATTTGCTCTTTGATGGACACCAAATCGATGTTGTTCATCTGTAATTACTAAACCTAAATTATGATACTCTACTTCTTCTTGAATTAACGCATGGGTTCCAACTATCATACTAATTGTTCCTTCTTTTAATTCTTCATAGATTTTTTGCTTTTCTTTTTTCGTTGTAGATCCCGTTAAAAGAGCTATTTTTACATCCGTATTTTTTAAGAAATTTTCTAAGTTATGATAGTGTTGGGTTGCAAGAATTTCTGTTGGAGCCATAAGAGCGCTTTGATAACCACTTAAGTGATTAGCAATCATTGCTAGAAATGAGACAATTGTTTTACCTGATCCAACATCTCCTTGCAATAAACGATTCATACGATGTGGTGCTTCTAAGTCAGCAACAATTTCATCTACTGCTGTCTTTTGATCTTTTGTTAACCCAAAAGGTAAATCATTGATAAATTTTTCTAACTTTTCTTTATCAATGTGTCTTTCTAGACCTTGTTTTTTCTTTTTGTTTTCTATTTTTAAATAATTTATTTTAAACATAAAAGCAAATAGTTCTTCATACTTTAAGCGAATCGTTACTTCTTTTAATTTTTCTTCGGTAGATGGATTATGAATTAAGTTTAGAGATGTTTTTTTGTTAGAAAAATGGTATCTTTCCATATATTCTTCCGGGATATAGTCTGGTATTTCTTTTCCATACATTAATAAAGCCATATTAATATATGTAGAAATATTTTTATTTGTTAGTCCACTGGTTGCATGATATACTGGCTCTATTTTCATCTTGTTGGAAAGTGTTTCTAACTTTATGTCTGCGGCAGTAATTACATTTTTCTTCTTATCTAATTTACCAATTACTGTTACACCAGTTCCTACTGCTAGTTGACTTTTTAGAAATGCTCGATTAAAAATAGATACTCCAACTACTCCTGATTGCGTTACCAGTCTAAAGTTCATTTTATTTAGTCCAGCTTTAAAGCGCATTAATATAGGAACACTTTCTACTTTTCCATCTATTACAATTTTTTCTCCATCTTCTACTTCTTGTAGGTCATTTCTTTTTAAAATTTCATAACGAAAAGGGTAATGTGTCACTAAGTCTTCTATCGTATATATGTTAATTTTATTTAATAAGGCAAGAGATTTGGGTCCTATTCCTTTGACGTCTTTTAGTTCTGCCACATTATCACTTCCTTCTTGGCATATTATATCATATTTTTTTAGTCTTTTTCCAATAATTTTGTAATTTTTTAAAAAAAATATGATGATATTTACTTGTTCTTTTTCTTTTCATCTTTTGTCCCTTTAAAGTTGTATTTAATTTTTTATTAATTATTTCTTTTAGAAATTTTTTTCATTTTTTTTCAATTTTTTATTGACAAATTTCCTCCTTTCGAGTAGTATAAGAACTACCAATTCGGAATTAGGCGAATTGGTCGCTAGTATCACACTAGCCAACCCCTTTTTATTCTTTTTAGAGGTTGCCCGCAGGGGGTGCAACCTCTTAGATGGAAAGTAAAAGAAGACATTTGCCGATGTCTTCTTTTTTATTTCTATATGAAAAAACACTACTGTGTAACTTTTGTTATAAAGTTTCAGTAGTGTTTTATTTTATTCTTGTTCTTTTTTTGCTAGTTTTTCATAATATTCATAGCTTTCTTCTGCATGTTGTTTATTTTCTGATAATAATTGCTTATAATTTTTTGATATCTTTTCTAGAGAACGATACCTATCTTCTCCTAATATAAATTCTTCATATCTAGTAAAATCTGATTTACTATCCATTTTAAATTCTTTAGTATCTGGATTGTAATGGAATATTGGGAAATATCCTGACCTTGTTGCTTCTTTTTCTTCTTCGATAGAGTTTTTCATTCCTTTGATAATTCCTTGTGCAATACAAGGTGCATAAGCAATGATGATGGATGGTCCGTTATAACTTTCTGCTTCTTGTAGTACTTTAATTGCTTGCTGTGGATTGGCTCCAAGAGATATGGTTGCAACATAGACATGTGGATATGTTAGAGCAATTTTTGCTAGGTCTTTCTTGGCTGTTTCTTTACCAGCAGATGCAAATTTAGCAACAGCTCCTGTTCTGGTTGATTTGGATGCTTGTCCACCAGTATTAGAATATACTTCCGTATCTAGTACTAAAATATTGACATTGGCTTTATTTGCTAGGACATGATCAATTCCATTATATCCAATATCATAGGCCCAGCCATCTCCACCAATCATCCATACAGATTTTGGTTTAATAAAATTCTTTAATGGTAATAATTCTTTAATTTTTGTCTCATCAATTACTTTTAATAATTCTTCGGCTGTCTCTGGTGTTATATTTTCGACATAGTTTTTATAAGTTTCTTGTTGAGAGTTTTTTACTAATTTTATATTGTCTGTAATTATCTTTTTAATTCTTGCTTTGATAGCATCATCGGCGATTTTCATACCATATCCATATTCTGCATTATCTTCAAATAATGAGTTTGCCCAGGGTACAGAATAAGGCATTGATGGAGTTGATGCTCCATAGATAGAAGAACATCCTGTTGCGTTAGCAATAACTATTCTATCACCAAATAGTTGAGTTACTAATTTTAAATATGGTGTCTCTCCACAACCAGCACAAGCGCCAGAAAATTCGAACTTTGGTGTTTTAAATTGACTACCCTTTACTGTTGTTGTTGGCATTACATCTTTTTCTTTTACTTCATTAAATAAATACGTATAATTTTCCTTTGTTTTTTCTTCTTCTAATTCTTCTTTTATTTTCATTGTTAAGGCTTTGGCACCTTTTTTACCTGGACAGATATTAGCACATAGTCCACAACCAGTACAGTCTGCAGCACTTATTCCTATCGTAAATTTTAAATCTTGGTCTTTGATATTTGCTGGGAGCAATTGATTTCTTACTCCTTCTGGTGCATCCATTACTTCTTTTTCATCTAATAAGAATGGTCTAATTACCGCATGAGGGCAGACTAAGGAACATAAGTTACAAGAGATACAGTTTTCACTGTTGTAGCAAGGAATGATATCAGAAATATTTCTCTTTTCTTGTTTGGTTGTTCCTACTTCAAATGTGCCATCTGGATTTTTCATGAAGCTACTTACTGGTAGTGTATCGCCTTCCATACTACCGATAATTTCAAACATATTCTTTTTCTTAGGAAACTCTTCTACATAGTCTACTACTGGTAATTTTACTTGAATTAAACTATTGATGCTACAATCGATTGCCTTTAGGTTCTTTTCTACAACTCCACCACTTTTATTTGCAAATTTAGCGGCGATACTTTCTTTCATCTTTTGAACAGTAAAGTCAAAGTCCATGATTTTTCCTAGTTTAAAGATTAATGTTTCCATAATAGCACTGATTTTTCCAGATAGACCATTATCTGAGGCTATTCTTCCTGCATCGACAATATAGAACTTAATATTTCTAGATTGTAATATCTTTTTGTCATGAGATGTCATTTCTTTTAATATTTCATCTTTATTTTTATTGGTATTTAATAAGAAAATACCATTCTTTTTAATTTTGTCTAACATTTTCATCTTTTGAAGATAGGACTCTTTGGTACATACTATCATGGATGGATTTTCTACGTAGTATGTGGATTTGATTGGTTTTGTTCCCATTCTTAAATGAGACATGGTAATTCCACCTGATTTTTTAGAATCATACTGAAAATATCCTTGTACATATGCTCTTGTATAAGTACCAGTTAATTTCATAATATCTTTGCAGGCACTTACCATTCCATCACTACCATATCCATAGATTAAAAATTCTGTAGCTGTGGAAGGGATTTTGAAGTCTTTATCGTATGGTATGGAAAGATTCGTTACATCATCTTCGATTCCTACAGTGAAGTTTGTATGAGCATCCTTTCTGTCCATATAATCAAATACACCTTTAATCATGGCCGGTGTTGTATTTTTACTAGAAAGACCATAACGTCCTCCAATTACTCTTACTTTTCCTTCTACTTCTTTAATTGTTTTTACTACATCTAAATATAATGGTTCTCCAGCAGAACCTGGTTCTTTGGTACGATCTAGTACAGCAATCTTTTTTACTGATTTTGGTAATACTTTTAAGAAATATTTTGCACTAAATGGACGATATAAGTGTACTTCTAATAATCCTAAATCACTTCTTTTGTTACTTAGATAATCAATTGTTTCTTTGATAGTCTCACATACACTTCCCATGGCAATAATTACTTTTGTTGCGTTTTCACTTCCATAGTAGTTAAATGGTGCGTAGTTTTCTCCTGTTATCTTATTGATTTCTTGCATGTATTCATTTACAATATCTGGTACTTTATCATAATACTCATTTCTAATTTCTGTTGCTTGAAAATAGATATCTTCATTTTGAGATGTTCCTCTAATTACTGGACTACTTGGATTTAGAGCTCTGTTTCTAAATTCTTCTAGTGCCTTTTTATCAATTAAATCTTTTAATTTGTCTGTGTCAATTACTTCTACTTTTTGTAATTCGTGACTTGTTCTAAAACCGTCAAAGAAATTAATAAATGGTACTCTTCCTTTAATTGCTGATAAGTGAGCAACTCCAGTTAGGTCCATGACTTGTTGTACTGATGATGATGCGAGCATAGCAAATCCGGTAGTTCTTGCAGCATAAATATCTTGATGATCTCCGAATATTGATAAGGCATGTGTTGCGATTGATCTTGCAGCAACATTAATCACACATGGTAATAATTCTCCGGCTATTTTATACATATTGGGAAGCATTAATAATAAACCTTGACTAGCTGTATAGGTTGTAGTTAGACATCCTGCTTGCAAAGACCCGTGAACCATACCAGCAGCACCTGCTTCTGATTCCATCTCTACTACTTTTACTGGCATGCCAAAATAATTGGTTTTTCCTTCATTACTCCACTTATCTGTTAGTTCTGCCATAGGTGATGCGGGCGTAATAGGATATATTCCTGCAACATCAGTAAAATTATATGATACGAAGCTACAAGCTTCATTTCCATCCATTATTTTTTTCATCTTGTTTCCTCCCTTATATTATTATTATATCTTATTTTTTATTTTTTTTCATTAAAAAACTGTATGATTATACCTATCTACAGTTTATAAATTTTGATATATATAATTATATATTTCTCTATATGTATCTGCTGTATAATGCAAGCCATCTGTTGTTTGAAAACCTACTGATTTTAAATGAGAATTACAATCTATGTACTTAATGGCAGAATTTAGATTTGATTTTATTGTTTGATTAAAACTATCTATGTCATCATTCATATGAGCATAACTACCTTCTGTAGGGTTTACTGATACAAAATATACTTTAGCTCCACTATTCGTCCAAGTTGTAATATTGTCATTCAAATAACTAACATAATTATTTACTTGATATAAATCATTTACTCCCATTAAAATTACTAAAGCAGCACCTTCTTTGATTTCTGATTCAATATTAGGAATTCCTGTTGATTTCATCCAATTTAATCCCATGGATCCCTTGCAACTCCATACATCATCTGTACCTACAATATTTTTCATTCCTACTGTTCTGGAATCCCCTACAAAAATAACACTGTTAATTGATTCTGTTGTCTGTCCTGTTGAACCGTTGGTTGTAGAACCTGAAATAATTGATTGTGGTGTTTTTCCAGATGTATTTACATATTCACTTTCTTTTCCTAGTTCTACTACTGCTTCAGCATTATTCCAACATTTTGCTAGATTAAATGATTTATCTGCTAATGACATGACTAAATTTACTATAAATGGTACCATAAATAGTATTACTAAGGCCATAATACAATTTTTTATTATTGGTTTATATTTTTTTTCTTCCGGGTTAGTCATTAACTTTATAAAGTTTATTGCTAGGGCTACCATACAAAGAATAGGTCCTATAATCTGAATCATAGATAACACTGTTTTTACAATATTAAGCAATCCAGCAATTCCTACACTTCCACATGCTTCAATAATATCTGAACTTACTCTTTCATAATCCAATAGATAAAACATTTTATCCCTTCTTTCTTAGATCTTTTTCGTAAACTAAATAATAGGATCCTTCTACAGGGACTAACTGATAATCATCACCAAATACACGTTCTATTCCTTTTTTTGAAGGAATATTAGTATATTCACATGCAATTACTAATTTTTTCATATTTAATTCTTTAGCTAATTCTACTGATAATTTTAGTATTTCTTTATAATAACCTTTATTTCTTTTCGTTGGTCTAATATCGATACCTATGTGTCCATATACTGGACCATGATTATAATCTAAGCTATGTCTCATATCTAGTAGCGCTATCAACTCATCTTCTTCTTTTGTTAAGACTAAATATGTTGTACATCCAACTTGATTTTTTTTTAAATCTTCTTCTCTATCTAATTTTTGTTCTGCTTTGAACCATTCATAGAAGTCGTCATATTCTTCATAAGTTTTACCTAGTATTAGTGAACAGTCTCCTGCCTCTATTTTATCTTTTACTGCATAGTGTTCTCTTGCAAAGTCATCTACTATTTGTTTATCAAATATTGTTACTTTTCTTAAATATAGTTCCATTTTATCACCAATTTCTGTTTGTAAAATTATTTTTATCTTTCTACTATTTACATTATCTTATTGTTCATAAAATTTGATATATTATTTTACTATAGAGATTTTTTTATGTCAAATCATTTCCATCATTTGCCCTTATTCTTTTACTATCCAAAAGGTTGGCATATCTCTTAGTCCGTTTGTCCCGCCGGCTACCGGGGTGTTAATTATCTTATTTTGAATGACTAATTCTGTCGAAGAACCTCCATCTAGATTAGCAGCGTTATATGCTCCATAATTTTCCATAATTTCAGTTAAATCTACCATATCCGCTCCTATACTATTTGGAAGTCGACCATTAATTACTAAGAATAATACAATGCCATCTTTTCTTTGACCAATGGCAGTACGTGGCGCTATTCCCCAGCCTCCATTTCCTTTAATAAAAGAACTTTTTCCATTAACTATTAAGAATGGACCAAATTCTATCGCATCTCGATATCCCATTTCTAATGCTTCTTCTTTCGTCATTTTTCCTAATACCAATTTATTATCCTTTGTGAATCCTATAAATCCGCCGCCCATGTTAGCATCTTGAAAGTCACTCACAATTTGTCCATTTTGAATTACTGTACCATGGGGCATAGCACCATTAGAATTCCAATCCGGATCATAAAATCCGCCGCCGTTCATAGCAATTACTGCATTTTCCCGTGCAGCAACATCTGTAATTGCTTCTCCTCTTGTTCCTAAATATCTAGTGGTGGCGATTGTTACTTTTGATGAATCATATATAGCAACTAAGAAACCTTGATATGTTTTTCCACTGACATTGATTACCTTATATAAATCATTACCTTTATCTTTTGTCAATATTTCTTTTTCATATTTATTTTTAAAAATCAACATACTTCCATTATATTTTTTAAATTTTATTAAGTCTGGATCTGTTACTTCTCCTATTTCAATAATTTTATTATTTTCTAAGACTTTTTGAATTGTCTCATCACTATAAAACCATGTTGCTAAATATTTATGAGACATCGTAGTCATGGCACTAGTAATCCAAAAGTTTCTAAATCCTGGCCAAGGTCCGTAAAATAAAAATAGAAAAACAGAAAGTCCTGTAATAAATAAAGTTGTAAAAATTATGCCTATTTTTTTCTTTTTACTCCATTTTTTCTTTTCTTTTTTTAAATTCTGATTTTTCGAATTTTCAATTTCTTGGATGTTCATATACTAAAAATCTTCCTTTCCTGTATATTCCCTGTCTTTATTAAAATCAATATATTTTTTAGTGGTATTATACTTTTGAATTGGTGCTATTCCTGTTTGATTTTCTTGATTATATTTATTATATTCTTCTATATTTTGATTGACTTGCGTTATATCGTTTACAAAATAATTAACCATTTCTTCATATTTTTCTAATGATGTTTGGCATTTTGTATTTACATCTGATGAGGGAAAGTAAATGTCCTGGCAATTTTTTTGAAGCCTTTTTGCCTCTGTCTCTACTTGATTTAATACATTTTCATATTTTTGTAATTCTTCTAGACAGTTAGGAATTGTAATATTTAAAGTTTCAAAATAAAGTTCAGAAAATACATTATCATATAAATTGTCTCTGGCATTACTAAACGCTGTTGTGTTTTCTTTAAATAATTCATAAGTAGAATTAATTACTTTCATTCTTTTTGCTACTTCTTGCTTATCTTGTTTAAAACTTGTGGTAAAGTTTAGTACTAATCCTAATATAATACAAAATGCACTTAGACTAAATAGTATTTTAATTTTTCTTGCCATCTTACCGCCTACCTTATCTTTATATATCGTATCATTTTTTCTTATTTTTGTATATAGTGATAAATAAACGGTTGACAAATTTAGTCGAAAAAAGAAGTTATTCTACTTCTTTTGACTTAAATACAAAAATTTTACTAAATATATAATTTGCAATTATGACAATTATATTCATTAATATTTTTGAAAATAATTTATCGAAATGTATCAAACTAATGCATAGATACATTCCTGCCATATCTATACCAAGTGATAAAATTCTAAAAAAGAAAAACGAAAATATTTCTTTCATAATCACTTTTTTATTTAAAGATTTCGAACTAAACACGAATAACTTATTAGTAATAAATGCAAATAATACAGAAAGTATCCAACTAATAAAGTTATTTACATAAACATTCATTCCAGTTTTATCTAATAGATAAAAACTAATGATATTAATTAGTGTTGTTAAAACTCCAAAAAATCCATACCATAGTATTTCTTTCATTTTATTATACCATGAGATATGATTATCTTCTTCAATTAAAGTTTCTATTAAGTTTACCATGTTACTGGTATTAGAAGCAAATTTTTTAGGTTTAAATTTTTTTGCTTTTTTTAACGTAGTTCCTATCTGGTTGAAATCTTTTAATTCTATTAAGTACCCTTCTTTTTCAAACTCTGCTATAATTTGTTTTTGATGATCGTTTACATGTTCATTATACTTTTTTAATCTAGCTGCAGCAATCACCTTTTTTCCTTGCTTTACTGCCGATAATATTGATCCAACACCACCATGTGTAATCAATATATCACATTTATTTACTAATTCTTTAAATTCATCTGGACTAATTAGATCGAAAATTTCCATATTTTTTGATTCATACTTTGTATTACCAGCTTGTACTATTACCTTTTCTTTAATCTCGCCCTTATCTATTGCTTTATCTAAAGCTTTTAAAAGACGTTCAAAAGTTTTATCCTGTGTTCCTAATGTTACAAATATCATTAATAAATCCAGCCTCCATCTATTGCTTTAGGATATAATTTTTTCATAGAAGGCCATTGTACAATAAAGTGATCTGCAAAATGATATATTAATCTTCCAGTGGAAGTTTTAGTATTAATATTAGCAAATGTTTCAATATAGATAATTTTACTACCTAATATTTTCCCGATGCAACACATTGGCCCTGCTGTATGTGTACCTGTTGTTATGATATAGTCTGGATGAATTTTTATATAATAATAAAGGCTTTTAAAACTATTATATAATAATTTAAATATATAACTAAATTTATGAAGTTTTGTTCCATATACTAGGAAACCTATTCTATCTTGATATTTGTCTTTTAACTTTATATTCGATTTTGTTTTTTCTGTGATAATGTGATAATTATATTTGTCAAATAAAGCTTTTAATTGCATTAACTCATCTAGGTGTCCTCCAGTTGAAGAAATAAATAATACATTTCTTTTCATCTTTCTACCTTCTTTTCTAATAGGCTATACCAATCTTCTTGTACTACTTCTTTGGTGTATTTCTTTATACTTTTTCTTGCTTCTTTTCCTAGTTGTTTTCTTACTTCTTCATCTTTCATTAAATCTTCTATCTTTTTTATCATTGCACTATAATTTCTATTTTTTATTAAATATCCATTTTTACCACTTGTTATAATTTCCCTAGCTCCTTCCGCTGATGAAAAGGCAACACAGGGTAGTCCATGTGACATAGCTTCTAATAATACAATACCAAAAGATTCAGTTAAAGAGGTCATTACATACAGTGATGATTTATGCAAATAATAGTCAATATATTCTTTATTTTGAAAGCCATGAAGAGTCACTTTTTCCTCTAAATTGTGTTTTTTTAAATAGTTTTCTATTTTTTCTCGTTCGTTTCCGTCACCTATAATATCTAAATGCCAGTCCGGGTGTTTTTTTACTAATATATTAAATATTTTTACTAAATCTTCTGGTGCTTTTTCCTTGGATAGACGGCCTATAGAAATTAATCTTTTTTCCTTTAATGGAGCTAATTTTTTAGGTATAGAGTCTAAGACATTAGGAATATATATACACTTACATTTTGACTTTATCATTTCCCTTCTATAAAACTTTGTTAGATCCTTGGATACTAAGATTAAATAGTCAAGATTCCATGATGAACGTATTATATTTAAAGCATATTTTTTATTGTTATGGTGATGGTTGTGTTCCCAGCCAATCTTTACTACCTCGCCATTTGCATAATCACCTAACCATCGATCAAAAATATCTCTTGTGGAAATAATATAATCTGCATCACTATTTTTTATATAATCTATCATGGTCTTTCTTCGCAAATAAAGTATTTTTATAGCTTTTAGTCCTTCTTTTGTTACTTTTATCATTTTTTTATCTCGTAATTGTTTTTTGAATTCTTGCTCATTTGGTGTATATTTTTTAACTAAATATTTTACTTTTACTCTATCATCTATTTTAAATGCAGGTTGTTCATACAATTGATATGTACATGCTATTTCCACTTCATATTTTTCACATAACATATTTGCTAATGCTACAACTGATTTTTCTATTCCTCCATAACCTAAATGTAAAGATAATATTGCGATTTTCTTCATGTTACCACCCTTTTCATTATAACATGGTTTTAGCATTTATAAAACAAAAAGACCTTAGTTGGTCTTATAATTGTTTTTTTGGTTGTAATATAATTACAAAATTTAATAGCGTAATTAAAAATAGTATTATTGCTGGTACTAAAGTAACTGTTAAAAATCCATTTTTTGAAAGTACGTAATTTAAAATTTTTCCAGCATATGGAATAGAGATATTTAACGTTCCAATGATACAACTACTGTCAATATTTTCTATGGTACCATCTTCTTTTTTTAGGGAATATATTGTTATTCCATTTACATCTTTTGTAATTGCTGCTATTTCATTTGTATTAATTTCTAAATTATTATTTTCTTTTGTAAAATATGTAATAATATCCTTTTCTTTTAAATCTTCTTTCTTTGTATTTGTTAATATTAAGTCTCCTTTTAAAATTTTAGGTTCTAGGACATTACTACTTGCTTCCGTTAAAACTGTATTTCCAAATTGTATTAATCCTTCTTCATTTCTATTCATTGATACAACAATAACTCCAATTGCTATTCCTATAATGATAATATATATTGCTAATATGATATTTTTTACCATGTTCTAATAAAGAAAAAAAGCTTTAAAGCTTTTTATTGTCCCAAATTTGTTGGTTGCTCTACTACAGGTGCTGCTTGTTGTGTTACCATTGTTGGCTCAGGGCTTGGTGTTTGTACTACAGTCTGTTGACCTGTAAGATTAGAAATTGGAATAGATTGTGTATTTTCCAAAGGATTAGCTCCTCCATAAATTTGGTGTTGTTGTTCGTTAATATTTATATCAGGTACAATAGGGCTTGCTCCTCCGTAAATAACTGGACCTTGTTGTGGCTGCATAGCTGGCTCTGCTGATGGAACAGTTTCTATTGGTGTTGGTTGTATGGTTGTATTCATAGCAACGTTTTGTTGAGCTGGCTCTACTGAAGGCATTACTGGTGCCTGTGTTGGCTCAGGTGAAACAATAGGCTCTTGCGTTACTGGTTGTGGTGCAATAGGCTCTTGTGGAGTTACTGCTGGCGCTATTGGTTCTACTGAAGGCATTGCTGGCACTTGATTCTCCATTGGTGCAATTGGTGCTACTTCAGGAGTAGCTTGCGGAGTTACTGTTTGTGGCATTGGTTCTACGACTGGTGCTTGTGGAGCCTCAACTACATTTTCATTTGGTAGTGTATTTGGAGTAACCACTTCTTGTGTTGCCATTTGTGATGTAGTATTCATTGGTTGTGCCATATCCATTGGTTGTTGCATAGGAGGTATTTGTGCTCCTGTCATATCCATAGATGGCATTGCCATATTTGGCTGAGTTCCTGTTGGCATTGCATTGTTCATAGGCATATTTACATTAGCATTCATATCTGGCATTTGTCCCGCTACCGGTGGTACGGCTGGTGCTGGAATATCCATAATTGTTCCTCCAGTTACACTTGGTGAATTCATTTCTGGTAGTGCACTATTATTGTTCACTCCTGCTTGTGGCATTGCTGTTTGTGGCATTGCTGCATTTGGAGCTGGTGCTTCATTATTCGTAGTTACTGGAGTATCTCCAGTTTTCTTTTTCTTTTTAGCCATTGTCGCAATTAAAAGAATAAGTGCGATAACAAATAATAATACTCCTCCTGATATTAATAATCCTGGTATAGATAAAAACCAGTCTAAACTAAAATCCATATAATATCGACTCCCTCTACTTTTATTCTAATATTATGATAACAAAAAATGTTTCCAATTGCAAACATTTTATCTAATGTACATTATTAGACACTGTAAATTGTGTCCAATGATCTATTTTAGGTGGTAATGTTTGAAATACTAATTTTTCTTTTGTTGTAGGATGAATTAATTCTAATTGATAAGCATATAAAGCAATCTGTGTTTTATCTTGTTTTCCATAGCGTTGATCTCCGCATAAGGGATGTTTATGATAAGCAAATTGTACTCGTATTTGATGATGTCTACCTGTTTTTAAAAAAACTTTTACTAATGTTTTATTTTTTTCTTTATTTCTTTTTAATACTTGATAATCTAGTATAGCTTCTTTTCCACGATTATCTATCACACTATTTCCATTTTCTAGACGTAGTATTTTGTCACAATAAGTTCCTTGCTCTTCTTTTATTATGCCCGCTACAATTGCTAAGTAAGTTTTCTTTATCTGATGTGTTCTTATTTCTTCTGACAATCTCTTGGCTGCCTTGGAGGTTTTCGCAAAAACCATTACTCCACCTACCGGGCGATCTAATCTATGAACGAGTCCTAGATATACATTTCCTGGCTTATGATATTTTTCTTTAATATATTCTTTTACTAATGTTAATAAGTCTGTGTCTTTGGTATTATCACTTTGACTTAACATATTTATTGGCTTTTCTACTACTATTATATGGTTATCTTCATATAATACTGTTATTTTATTCATTCTTTTCCCATCTTCCATAAATTCCACAAGGTAATACCAAGTTATCTTTTGATCCTTTTAGACCTATTTCTCCACAAGTAATTTGTCCTTTTTTATGTTTATTTACTGTTAGTTTTAATATATTTTCTAATACTGTTGCTGAAAGTCCAGTTGTATAGGAGTTTATAATAAAAAATAACGGGTCATCACTTAATATTTTGCAACATTGCGTTACCAAATAGTTAAGACTTTTTTCAATATCCCAAACTTCTTTATTCGCACCTCTTCCGTAACTTGGAGGATCCATTATAATCGCATCGTACTTATTGCCTCTTCTAATTTCTCTTTCTACAAATTTGACAACATCATCCACTAAATAACGTATTTCTTTTCCTTCTAAGTTATTAGCTTTTACATTTTCTTTACACCAATCTATCATTCCTCGAGAAGAATCAACATGGGTAACAGAAGCTCCGGCACTAAGACAAGCGATGGTTGCTCCTCCAGTATAGGCAAATAAGTTTAGAACTTTTATTTTTCTTTTTTCTTTTGTGATTTTTTCTATCATGAAGTCCCAGTTTACTGCTTGTTCTGGAAATAGTCCAGTATGTTTAAATCCCATTTGTTTTATATTAAAAACTAATCCGTTATACTCTAATTTCCAAGATGATGGTGTTTCTTTTATATTTTCCCAGTTTCCTCCACCTTTATTACTACGATGATATACGGCGTGCAGTAATTTATGATACTCTTCATACAAATCTCCTTGGTCCCAGATTACTTGTGGATCTGGTCTTAGAAGATAAATATTATTCCAACGTTCTAATTTTTGTCCACGAGATGTTTTTATTAGTTCATAGTCTTTCCAATTTGTTGCTAGTTTCATATTTTCACCTCTTACTATAATACTTCTATATTTTCCAGTTTTTCTTTTTTCTGATTAAATACATTATCTAATTTTACTCTTATTTGATCTTTTGTAAATGGTTTAGCAATATAATCTATAAATCCTTCTTGTTTATATTTTTCTTCACTACCAGCAATCGCATCGGCTGTTAGGGCAATTACTGGTGTGTTGAATCCTTCTATCCTTTTTAATTCAGATAACGCTGTTTCTCCACTCATTTCTGGCATCATAATATCCATTAAAATTAAATCATAACTATTACCAGCTTTTATTTTTTCTAGGCATTCTTTTCCATTATAACATTCCTCTATTACTAAGTTAAAATCTTGTAGAGCTCTTTTTGCCACTTTAATATTTAATTTGTTATCATCTACAATTAGTATTTTTTTATTACTTAAATTTACTTTTTTATTTATTAATAATTCCGCAGTATTTAATAATTCTTCTTCTGATAATGGTTTTGTTAGTTTGTCTATTTTTTGGGGAATTTGTACTATAAAAATAGATCCTTCTTTATATCTACTTTCTACATTAATCAATCCATTCATTAATTCTACTAACTTTTTCGTAATTGCTAGTCCTAGACCTGTTCCTTCGGTTGTTGTATTTCTTTCTACGTCTAGTCGTTCAAACTTAGTGAATAGTTTATTGATATCTTCCGCTTTTATTCCTCTTCCTGTATCTTTTACACTAATCATTAATAGGCATTTTTCTCCTTGATTAATGCATTTTACAGTTAGCTCTATTACTCCTTTTTCTGTGTATTTAATAGCATTGGATAAAAGATTATTTACGATTTGCTTTACATGTGCTTTATCCCCTATTAACTGATATGGAAGATCTTCTGCAATACTTATTTTATAATCAATTGGCTTTTCTCCAATTCGTGTTCCTTCTACTCTAGCAAGAGTTTCTATTTCTTTTTTTGGATTATAAGGCATTTCTATGATTTCTAATTTATCACTTTCTATCTTATTAATATCCATAATATTTCCAACAATTTCTAATAGAGTTTTAGATGCAGATACAATATCTTCTAAATCTTCTTTCATTGTTTCTGGACAGTCATTTCTATCTTTTAGGTCTTCTGATAGTCCAACGATTGCATTTAATGGAGTACGAATTTCATGAGACATACTTGATAAAAAGTCACTTTTTGCCCTATTAGCACGTTCTGCTTGCTCTTTGGCAGTATTTAGTTCTACTATCATTTTTAAATCTGGGTTTTCTATGGTAAAGTACATCGTCAATAAAGCAAAGGCTATGCAATAGGTTTCTGTTGTTACTTCAGGGTAATAAGCTCTTAGTATTAATCCGCTTGTAAGCATTGATAAGAGTACAATAAATGGTAAAGATTTTTTTATACTTGCTTTTTGTTTTATCACATAATGAATAGTAAGGCCTATTAATGCTAAAAAATATCCTATTAGTCCTGTCATCATAATATTATAAGAAAGACCTTTTACATCTAATATTTCTCCATCAATAATTGTCGTAATTGGACTTATAAATACTAGTATTACTAGGATAGTGTTTATAATTATTAATAATTTTTTTATTTTTTCATACTTTTCTTCTTCTAACTGGTTAATAATTATATTATAAATTACTAAACAGCAACCAGTCGTTAATAATAAGCCAAAATGGATTCTTTGTAGTAAGCTAACTAACCATACTTGATTGGTTGTTTCTGCTATTACATAAGCTAGTGCTGCATTAATACTAAAGATTGCGTTTATTACTAATGTATATTTATACAATTGTACTTCTTTTGTTTTTATACTCTTTTTGGTAAAAAAGATAATTACTAAAAAAATACTAATTGTTACTGCTGCTAATGGAAGCCAAATACCACTCATTTTTATCACCTTACTAAATTAAGAATACCATTTTATCTATTTTTTATCAACATTTTTGCACGTTCTTTACGTTGATATTCATTTGCATCTTTAAATAAAAAAGCTGTATTTTTATTTACTTGTATTCTTCCTAAATGAGCAAAGACTTCTTCTGGTGACGTTACGCCTTTTTCTTTATATCTTGTTTTTTCAATAGATTCTATTGTGTAATTATTATCAGAATCTTTCATAATATCATTAATATATTGCTCTCGGGCATCACTTGGCATTTCGCTTCTCATCGTAGGGCCCTCTACTTTGGCTATTTCTTCCCAGATATCATATTTTAGACCAGCAAGAATGGATCTTAGATTTTCTGCTTCTTGTTTTTTATCTTCTAGCTTCATATTTGATGTGTTAATGTTTTTTCCTATTTTTACATAATAATAGTTATTTTTATCCTTATCTATTGCAACAGGAATAATATCTGCTTCTCCTCTAATAGCTGCTTCTACTGCTCCACTGAATAATTTCATTACTACCATATTATCTGTAATATTCCATGCTCCTTCCGGAAACAGTTCTACATTTCCTTTTTGTTTTAGTACTTTTATCATTGTTTCTAGGGAAATGTGTTTATCTTCCTTGATAGATTCTACTTCTTGCTGATTATTTTCATCCTTTACCTCTACATCAACAGGGATAATTCCAATTGCTTTTAGCAGGAGCATTTCTGGTCTTCTATATAGTTCTCCTACATCTCCCCAGAGAATAAAAGCATTCTCTTTGATGGCTTCAATAGATGCTTCTATATCATATCTTGCCACATGTGTTACTACATATACTTTTGGTTTGTTGGTTTTGATACGTTCATCTGATAATATTTTGACAGAATAATTACTTAACAGTTTTTCTAGTTTTACAATCTGGCGTGTCAACACATGAAGTTTTTTTCGTATTTCTATTCCTTTTACCGGGTCTTGATTTTCATATGATATTTTTCTTAACTCTCTATAATAAGCACTTAGTTCTTCTAATGACATTTCTTTTTTTTCTAATTTTAATATTCTCTTTATTAGTGGCTTTAATTTATTTCTTATTTCTTCCTTTTTTTCTATATCTTCTGTTTCTTTTAAAATTTTCTGTATTTCATTATATTGCTTCTTAATCTCTTCAATATTTTCTTGTCTTAACTTTCCTTTCACCCTATTTTCCCCCTTGAATTAGTTCTATATTCTAACAAATTTAGTATAAAAAGTCAAAATAATAACGGTATTTCTATATATTACTGTTGCTATTTTTAAAATAAAAGAATAGATATTTTCTATCTACTCTTGCCTTTTTATTAACTATATTAAATTTTATCTACCCTTATAGAATAGGTGTAAACTCTTTTTTATATGTAGTAATTAAAATACTTGGTCCATAGTACAATATCTTTGGTTCTTCCTTATAATACTTAGTTAGCGTTTCATCTTTTTGCATTTTATATTTACATTTTACATCGGCATATTGTGTACATTTTTTTTCATTTGTTTTTTTCATACGATAAATTTCGGTCTCTGTTTTGATGTAAGTTGCTGTGGAGTCCCCTGCATAATTAAAGTCTATAATTTTTCCGTATTTTTCTGAATCATATACTGGAGTTTTAGATACTAGTGTATAAGGTGATGAATAATTTTGTCTTGTAATTGTATATTGATATACTATACCATCATTTTCTAAAACATAATAAATTCCAGCATTTGAATCTATCGTCATTACTTTTTTTACATTTTCATTTCCTAATAAAAGTGTGTAAAGTTGATAATTACTATCATTTGTCGTTACTTCTGTTAATGGTGTGGTATTCGTAGTACCTGGTGCATAATAAAATTTATTATCTTTTCCTTTTAATATGCTGCTATCCATATAGGCAATGATATCTTGGTCAAAACTTATTTGCTTGCAATTTTGTTCATTACTATAAGATTGAGATAGTGATATGTCATATAATTTTCCATTTTCAGTAATTGCATAGGTAGAACTCATATATACTATTTTATCGTTTGGCTCTGTACTATCTCCGATTGGCATTAATGTACTACATTCAAATTCATTATTTGATAAATTAAAACCGTCATGTCTTAAATCTCTTGTTACTGTTCCATCACAACCAGTTAAAAATATTGCAGTTAGAGACATTCCTATAATTATTCCTATTTTCTTTTTCATATTTTCACATCCTTATTATGAATATACCACATCTTTTTTTCTATAGTAAATAAATTTAGTATTTGTTTTTTTAGTTTACACACTTTTTATTTCTTCTATTCTATGATAGAATTAGTTATAAGGTAGGTGTCTTATGACTGATACTAAGAAAAAAGATTTGAAATTTATTCTGTTATTTATCATCCTAGTTAGCTGTTGTCTAATTTATTTATTTCAGTCTTCTTATGCTAAATATCGTAGAAAACTGGAAGGTACTGTTTCTGCAGATATCGCTAGTTGGAATATTAAAGTTAATGGTGAAGATATTGCTAATAAAAAGACATTAACTACGACTATTGAGCCTACATTTTTAGAGTCTGAAAATACTGCAGCTGATGTCATTGCTCCTGGTGTAGAGGGATATTACACGATTACTATTGATGCTAGTAATGTTGATGTTAATTTTTTATGTAATATTCGTTCGGAAGTTTCTGTTGATTCTAGTGTTACAGATTTAAAAACTTTATCTTATGTAGTTAATCCTGCTAGTGATGATGATGAGAGACTAACTTATTCTGCTGATACAGGAATTGTTCAGCAAATTTCTAAAAATACTGAACAAACTGTTTTTAGGATATATATAAAATGGGAGGATGAAGATGGTATCATGGATAATCAAGCTGATACAGAAGTAGCTACCAACTCTTCTAGTAAAGCTTTAATTAATGTTACTCTTCAATTTAGTCAGTTAAACAATTAAAGCAGTTCTTGATTTTGAACTGCTTTTTATGTGTCTCTTTGACTTACTTCTAAATCCATATGAATATCCATACATGGCTTATTAGTATTTGCTTCATAGTTACCACAGGCATATCCGAAATAGCTATCTGCGTCATCTTTTTCTAAATATAATCCCGTTTGCATTTTTTCTAGAAAATTTTCTGATGTTACTGTATTATCTATTTGATACGTATTGTTTGCTAAAGCATAATAATTTATTGTTGGATCATAAGTATATAAACTGTTGACTTTATAATATTTACTTTCTTCATATGTCCAATCCATCGTTACTTGAAAACTACTTGTATCAGTTAAATCTAAATCTTGTTTTCCTACTTTAATTTTTAAAGAAAAAGGAAAATCTTGCTCTAGTTTTTGCTTAATTGTTTCTGTTTCTTCTCCTTTAAATATTTCTGTCCCTAAAAATTCTACTGATTTTATTTTATAGGAAAATTTTGCTGCTACATCACTATTATTTACAATATCTATTGTCTTAGAATATTGCATCATTCCTGGTTTCATATTTGTAATTGCAATATCTATATCTTTTACAATACTATTTTGATCTAAGAAGCTTACTTCCCAGGAGACTACACTTCCATTAATGGATAGATTTGCTTTTGTAATATAAGTAAACCATGCAAATGTATTAATTATTAAGAGAAAAGCGATGAGTAATATACTTCTTATAATTGTTCTTCTTCTTTTTTTTCTTCTTTCTTCTACTGGTTGATTAAATTTAAATAATTTCTTCCACATCTTCATTATCCTCAACCTTCTTTTTTTCAGTTTTTATTTCTGTTACTGTATCAGCAATCTCTAGGAATACTACTGTTACTAATGGAAGAAAGATTAAGAAAAAGAAGCCATATTGATTTTTTATAATATGATTAATTGTTGTTACTACTGGAATCTTTCCTAATACTTTACCATAAATTTGATTATCCGTAATTGCTGGATCTTCAGCAGTAGAATTTACACCTTTAGTTATGAATTCTTTTACTCCATTTTCTGTCTTGATATCAATAATTCTATGGGTTACAATTTTTCCATTAACATCTAATTTTTTTCCAAGATATGTGATATCATCGCCTATTTTTAAATCATTCGAATTTACTTCTTTGATTGCTAGAACATCATTTATATCATAATCTGGAATCATACTTCCTGTTGCTACAGTGAAAATACGATAACCAAAAATACTTTTATTTCCACTGACTCTTTGAGCAATAATAAATGTTACATAAGTTACCATGACAATAATGATCATTACTTTTATTATTTTATATGGAATTTGAAAGTATTTACTATCTAATATTTTCCTTAACATATTCTCGTCTCCTCTAGTATGTTCCATTCTTTTATATAATTATTTTGTTCTGTTTGTAATTTTTCTACTAATAATTTCCTAATTTTTCGTTTCTTTTCTTCATTAGCTTCTTTTATTGCTTTTAATTGCTGGTCAAATAATTCTTTTATCATTTTTTCTGTCATTTCCGAATTAGAATCTAGTATATTTTCTATCATTCGATTTATCATTTGTTGTAATAACTTTTTTTCTGTTAAAGGTGTTGCTTCATAATCTAAAACTTTATTTGCTAAATATAACTCTAGAAATGCTTTATTATACTCTGTTTTTAGACCACTTTCATCATAATAGTCTTTATGCTCTTTTTCATTAACATTTTTTTCTTCATAAGTTTGAATATAATTCCATAGTGCTTCTGCTTTTTGAAAGTTAGGATTTTTTAAAATTACATTTGTTTTTCTAATAGGAGAACGCACTGGTGGTACATGTAATTTTGATAATGTTTGCATCAATTCTGTTCCCGTAAAGCCATCTAATTGGATTTTTATTCTTTTTAGACGATCGGCCACTGATTCTTTCGCGTCTTTTTTTTCTGTTTCTAATTTAGCTTCATTTCTAGATGATATATTTAATGATAATTCTACTTCTTCCGTTCCTATTTGTGTATTTGCTTCATACTTTAATTCTTTTTTATCTTTGAAATAAGAAAAATCTCCTGTTACAGCTTTTCTTTGTTCAAAGAAAGTTCTAGTATTATTGATTAGTGTATAGACAAATCTATTTTCATAGGTATCTAGACTTTCTTCTTTATTAATATTTAATATTTTAGATGGTTTTACATCACCATTATCTTCTATTTTTTGAATATAGTTTGTGTGTTGCGTTAAGTGAATAATACTTTCTACTGTTACTTTCTTCGATTTCTCTACTTGGACTACTTCTTCTTCATTAATAATAAATCTTTTGGGATTACGTAAAATATTGTCTAAGTATGGAAGAGTTTCATCTATCATATCAATCCATTCATAGTCATATTCTTTTTTTTCGTAGTCCTTTTTTACCGATAAAATAGCATTTATATTATTTAAAAACAAGTCACTACTGGTATTTTCTTCTAATAGTTCTACTTCCTCTTCCATGTTTTCCCTCCTTTATTCTATACTAATTTCTTTAATCTTAATAAGTAGTCTTTACATTCATTGAAGTTTTCTTTTCCGAATGTTTTATTTAGATAGTCTATAAAACCATCTATTTCATCTCTGATATAAGCTAGATTTAATTGTTCAAATTTTCTTAGTATCTTTCTTGCTATATAATAATCTACTCCATCTACTTCCGTTCCACCGCATTCAATATAGGTTGCGACAAAGTCTCTCATTTGTTTTACGATACGGTTACCGAAGGCAATACGGAAATGTTTAATTACATAATCATCCATTTCGTTGATTTTTTTCTCCATCTCTTCTGATAGAGGATGCTTTTGTTTTGCTTCTCTAAATAATCCCTCTAGATAGGAACTATTGATATTCATGGCTTCGGTATCTACAGGTTCAAAAGGTTGTCCTTTATCATTAATATCTATTGGCATAGCACGGTCATATACCTTATCTGTTACAGCAAAGGTAGAGTCATCGTTATTGATTGTTCCTATATACCACATATTTCCTGGAATTTGTAATTTACCATTTTTTAATTTTTTTGGATCATTATCCCAACTACTTGGAACTAATTCGATTACCCATTCATCACGACTTGGCATTTCTAGAATAGACAACATTTCTGCAAAATAATATTCGACACGGGCAATATTCATTTCATCTAGTACTGTAACATAAACATCATCTGTATATCCAGCAATATACATTCCTTTTAAGACATCTGTTTCATTAAATTTTTTCGTAAATTCGTTGAAGTAACCAAATAATTCTGTACGATCTCTCCATGATGGTTGTACAGATGCAATAATGGCATCTCGCTTTATAAATTTTCCCCAGGCATATGCAAGGGATGTTTTACCTGTACCAGAAATACCTTGTAGTATTACTAGTTTGGTTGCAGACAATGATGAAATAAATAATCTTATCATGTTTGTTGTATAGTATAGTCTTAATTTTGATGCAGCAAAATTTCTAAAAAGTTCTACTAATTCTTCTAAGGTAAAGGTATTATTATAGTTTTGTACTTTATAATCTTTAAATTGTAGGTCAATTGCATGTAACTTGGAAAAACGATAATTTCCGTCGTCTTCTAATTTTTCTACATCGTCTTTTTTATCTTTATTTTCTTTTTCATCTAATATTTCTGCTTCTCCTGGTTTTAGTCCTAATTGAGAAACTTTCATGGCTAAAATATCTTCTTTTTCTTTTACTAGAGAGGCAACTTTCTTGTTTAACTCTCCTATTTCTGTTAGCATAGACTCTTGCTCTACTAATGTTTTTCTAAATCTAATATATTTTCTAATCAGTAACCATCCTAATGCTATAATTAATCCTAATAATATTACTAATACTACAATAGCAATAATGACTAGCACCCATTCTGATACTTTAAAATCACTTTTATAAAATTGGATAATATATAGATATTCGCTAATATTAAACATTTGAGCAAATCCTGATATAATTCCTTTCCCTATGGTATATATACCATTAAAAAAGACAGACATAAACTCATATAAAAATCTTATAAATGTATTCATATTTAACCTTCCTTACTGAATAAAATTCCTTTCATTGATGTAACTTCTATGTTTTCAAATTCTTTGAAATCTTTCGCTTTATATGCTGTAATCATTAAATAGTCGAATAAATTAGCAGCATCAATATTACTTATTTTGGTTGGAATATCATTGATATGTGTGAAGTCCTGAAGACAGACAAACTTATATTTTTCTTTATGTTTTTCTTGTATTGATTTATTATTTATTAATGTATTATAAGTAATTCCTAATAGGATGTGCTCTTTTAAAATTTTATCTTCTAATAATTCATAAATCTCTTCCATTTTCGGTTTTCTTATCCATATTTCATCAGGAATTATTACTATATAGTTCTCTATTTTTTCCTTTTTTATTAATTTTTCTAATACTAATCGATTTAGTAATATTATCATTAATTTTATTTTCTCATAAGTTATTTTTTCTTCTTCATAGACTCTTTTTACTAAACTTTTTTTATATAAGTTTAACTGTTTTATTTGTGGTGTTAATCTTACTTCTTTGATATCATTTTCATAAGAAATTAAGTTTAGCGAAAAATTATCTTTTGGTGATAATATTTTTTTTATTGTTCCCTCTTTTTCTCGCCATATTTTTACTATCAATGTTTTTGCATTTTGACGAAGTGGAAATTCCTTACTTGCCTCTTTTAATAACTTATCTAATTTTTCCTCTTTATTATCTTCTGTTAAATCAAGGCTATCTAGTTTTATTATGATTTTAGCAATAGAGAAAGTGATATTAATTAGTTCTTGTTTCCTAATATAACTTTCGTTAGTCTCTATAATTTCCTTTACAGATAACTCATCCAATAATTCTAATCTCATTCCAACTTGTTCTTCTTCTATAACTTCTTTTGTCATCTCGGCATTGTCAGATACTGTTTCAAACTTTTGATGATATTTTACTTCTATATAATTGTTAATATATTTTTTTAAACATTCTACTAAAAAATTATGATATTCTGATTCAGAGAAAAGAGCTAATCCATATGAAATTAACTTATTTTTTTTATATTCTAAATAATTAGTTATTAGGTTCATATCTTTTCTCCTCCTTATTTTATGCTAGGTAAATTATAACACATATCTTTTTTCTTTCAAAGACTATTCTGCAGTTTCTACTGTTACTGTTATGATAGATTTATTATTCGTAATTGGGTAGGTATAATCTTTTGTGATATCTTCTTTATAAAACATTACTTTCTCACTAGAACTAGCATCCATTTTAAAACTAAATTCTTTTACATAATTAAAATTATTTATTGATTCTGTTTTTTCTGATCCAGCTATTCTTGATAGATAATTTTTATTTGTCATATCTAAATATAGCTCTTTTGTTGGTATTGTTAGTGTTACTTTGGCAGAAAAACAATTTTCTTTTTCTTCTTCTGTTAATTGTTGATATTCTTCTGATGATAATCTATTTCCTGCTTGGTAGGAGCCGAACGCCTTTTCTACTTTATAATAAGTTAAGGCATTTGTTAAATTTAGTGTTAAAAACTTATCATTTTTGCTATCAGTTATGTCATAAGTAAAATTACTCGTTTCTATACCAATGGTGTAAGTTGCTGATAAAGATTTTACATAGGGAGAAGTAGAAGTTGCTGTTGTTGTTACTTCTACTTCATCACCTTCATATAAATTATCTTTGGGAATCACTGTTATTTGGTAGCTATCTGTTCCAGCGCTTTGATAAATAATGCCTTCTGTTTTACTTACTTTACATTCTACTGTATCAGGACATGATACTTCTATCTTGTAAGAAATATCACTACTGGTACTTTTTAGTGAATTTTTCTTGTTGTTTACATCTATTGTTAATACATAATTATTAACACCATCCCAGTTGTTAATTTTATATTGTTTGGTGTTAATATCTAATACTGTACTATTAAAATAAAATTCTTTACTTTCTAAGATGTAATTATGAATTGTATTATAGATATATCGTGCAAGTGTTGTACCATACAGAAATATTATTAGTGCAACAATTAATATTATAATGCTTATTTTTTTGTGCGTTCTAATAAAGTTCATATTACACCTCTATTCTGTTACTTGATGTGATTGTAATTTTACCTCAATATTTTCTATACTATCTGCATAATCTGTAGTAGTCTTATTTTCTTCTTTAAAATATATAACTAGGGTATAAATATCTGTCTTATCTTCTTCATATGGAAAATAATATAATTCTTTTCCTTCTAAGTAGTTATACCAAGCACCATCAATATCTTGTTTTACTGTCATATCTTTAAATAAGTTTGTAGCATTTTCATCATCATAATTTTCATTTCTATATAATTCATACGTTAGTGGTAGATTGGTTGTGGTTGTTAAAGTGATACTGTACTCAATATCTACATCACTATGTTTATTTCCAGTAAAGTTTGAAATACTAAACTTATAAATATAAGGATCAGGAGATGGTTCTATTTTGTCTAAATCTATGTTAAACTCCATTCCGCCTTCTTTTAAAATATATATTGCTTTTTCAATATTAGCATTTAGTCTTGCCTCTGATTCATATGATGCATAGGCTATTTGAAATAATTTTATAGCAAGAAAAATAATAAGGAACATTACGATAATGACAATAATAAATCTTTTTTTCTCTTCAAAATATGCAATATTTTCTTTTTTAAATTTCTTTAAAATATTTTTCTTTAGCATATTTTATTTCCTCCTTATTTTTTCTGTACAACTTTAAAATACATTTCTATAAAATCTGTTGTTGTTGTTTCTTCTTCAGGATTTACTACTGTATCTATTCCATGATCTTCCCATTTTACATGCATAATTAACTTTTCTTTTTTGCCTGCATTTATATTGTTTAACGACATACTACCATGATATGTATTGTCTATCTTATCTAGTTTTCCTATTTCATTGTCTATTTCATTTACAATTAATATTTTAGTCGGATCTACAGTTTGATCAATTACTGTTAATTCATAGTCAAAGGCTACTTTCGTTGTGGTTGGATCTATTGTTATCTCTATGGTTCCAGTTGCTCCTGGAGAAGCTTTTCCACCTCTTGTATGGTCTGTTTGCCAATGGATAGAATCAATATTAATTACTTGTTCACTATCTGTTGTAATTAAAGTATCATTTACCTTAATTTTCCAATCGGCAATTTTACTATCTACATTTCCTGTTACTTCTGACTCATAAGATGTGTAAGTACTATTACCTTTTAAATATAAAAGACAGATTAATATTATAATTATTAAGACTATCATTTTATGCTTTTTTACTAGTTTCATCTTACTCTACCTTTCTAAGGATATTATATCACAACCTTTTGCTTACAAAAAGAAAAAAGATTAATTGCTTAATCTTTATAATAGTTCTACTTCTTTTTCTTTTTGCTTTTTTTGTTTTAATTCTTCTTCCGCTTCTTCTTCTCCATATTTAATTACTATAATTAATGCATAGATTTGATACATAAAAATTAGCAAAATAGGTAAAATAACTAATAATAAGAAGCCTAATCTTGATTCTAAAATATCTAATATTCCTCCAACGTTATTATAAATAGTAGAATATTTTCCGATAACTCTAGTTGTGGCAATTGTCGATTCATCGTCATCATCTAATTTATATAAAGACATATTTTCTTCTGAGGTTATTTCTTCTTTAATATGTGCTGTTTTAATAATATATTCATTATTGGCTGTTGCATAATAATAGATTTTATCACCAACATTCATATCATTTTTTGTCTCTTTTACTAGTAATAAATCTTTTTCTTTTGTTTCTGGTAAATATTGTTGTAAATCTTCATTGATTGTAATTAGTGTCATATCTCCTAATTGTGTAAATCCATATTTATTTTTACATAGTAAGCATGCTGTAATACAAATTACATACACAATAATAATTACTTGTAATACTCCCCAGCAACCTTTTAAGAATTTTTTCATCTGTTCACCCGCTTCTATTTTCTACTCTATATTAGAGTACCATATTTATTTTCTTTTTTCAAGGTTAAAAGAAAAGTATGTCAATCATTTTCTAAAATAAACAAAAAAAGCAGTACTTTATAGTCGATATTCTTCGCTATATCGTAGTGCTTTTATTTTATCATTTTACTATTATTTAATAACTTTTGTATTATTTCCTTGAACTTTTTTTGGCATATTTGAAGATAAATTTTTCCAGTTTCCATCGAATTCGTATACCTCTGTTTTTTCTGAACTAGAATCATAATCTACACCTTTATTCGTGTGTCCACGATGTTCAATAGTTGTTGTTGTTACTTCTAGTTCTCCGTTATTATTTGGATAAAAGTAAGTATTGATATCTTCGGTTTCAACATATCCTTCAAATTCTCCAGATATTTCCTCAACAGAACCAACATAATATCCTACATGTTTATGAACACGAACAGAAGCAATTGAGGTATTATCATCATTAAGTTGAATTGTTGTGCTCAAACTATATGTTGAATCATTTGAGTCTTGGTCATATCTTTCATCGAATATTACATGGAACCAAGAGTCTTTATTTTCCTTATCATCTTTTATCATGGTGAGATATTCTTTGTTTTCATATCCACAAAATTTTGTAGCGGCTACTGCTATTTCTAAAATATCTAAATATTTCTCCGCTACTATTTCTTTATCTAATTTTTTCATTCGCTAATTCCCCCTTATTTTGAATGTGGATTTACTTTATCATAAAATTTTAACTATGTCAATTCATTTAGATTAATAAAAAAGAAAATTGTAGATTTTTATTTGGAATTCCGTTTTATGACAAAAAACTGAAATAAGTCTGATAGTAGTATAATATATA
>CALVVW010000009.1 GCA_944364005.1 uncultured Bacilli bacterium
CAGACATCTGAGGTAATTAATGTAGATGATGCAATGTTTATAGAATTGCCTAAATATAGTGAGGTTATAAAGAAAATGAATTCTCCACAAGTAGTAGAAACGTTAGAGGAAACAGAAAATATAAGAGATGAAAGTTTACATGAAAAACTAATGAGCTTAGCTCATTCTAAAATTGCAGTAAGAAGAGATGAGAAAGGCCAAGAAGAATGGGTAAGCGAGCATGGTGTTGAAGAAGTAGAGAAAGTAAAAAGAATATTGAAAGATGATGCAGTATATAAAGCAATAATTACCGATAAGTTTGGGACAGGTCCATATTTAAATGGTTGGATAGGATTATTTGATAGTAAAATTATAAACGATGTAGAAAATATTAGACTTTTGGCATTGAATAAACCTACTTATATGAGTTATGTATCTCAAGAGTATCGAGAGGATTTGACGTTAATGAGAAACTGTGCATCCCAAGACGGAGTTCATCCTATATTGACTTGTTATGTAGGTGAAAATGTTCAAAATGATTTTCAATTTATATCTAACTTGATTATTAATTCCAATGATAAAACCTTTGATTTCTTCGGTTCTTCTGCTGGAAGTATAAGAGGTAGTAAAATGCGCTATGGAAAATCGATTGGTTTAAGTGTTCAAGAAAATCCTGATTTTTGGATATTACTAAATTCTAAAATAGAAAGCATTAATCAAAAATCTACCAGATTTATTCCTCCGTTTTCTATAGAAAAAGAATTAGGATTAGCAATAGGTACAATGGCAGCTGATATGTTGCTGTCAGATCATCCAGTAGAAAATATCCAAGAAAGTCATAAAAAAATATAAAAACTGGAAATATTTCCAGTTAGAAATTAAATTAAAAAAATCTGTATCAATTCTATACAAAAGAAAAAATAATAGAGAATCGTAAAAATATTTCTAATACAACGTAATGTTTACACCCTGATAGTGGTAGAATGCATGGAGAAAAAACTACTAAATATTGTGGATACTGTTTGCCATGTATAATTAGACAAGTCCCAATTAAGAAAGCTAGAATTACGGATAGTGTCTTATATAGAGATAGTAAATTTAATAATTTTGATATTGTTAAAATGAATTAGTAGGATTAGTGATTCAAAACATGCCTTTATGTCAATTCAAAAAACAGGTCTATTAGTGATAATATAAAAAATATTGATATATGTAAGAGGGATGAAAGAATATATAAATTCTTTAAAATAAGTACTAAAATTGAGAAAAAACTCGGCTTTTTTGGTATAATTATATTGAGAAACTTTGAAAGGAGATTAGCTATGAAAAATAATATGATTATATATATATCAAAAGATGGTAATGTAAAAGTTGATGTTAATATTCAAAATGAAGATATATGGATGAGTCAAGATGTAATGGCTAATCTTTATGATACCACTAAAAATAATATTTCTATGCATTTAAAAAATATCTTTGAGGAAGGTGAATTAGAAAAAGATTCAGTTGTTAAGAAATTCTTAACAACTGCCAGTGATGGTAAAAAATATAATGTTTTACACTATAATTTAGATGCTATTATTGCTGTAGGGTATAGAATAAATTCTAAAAAAGCAACTGAATTTAGAATATGGGCAACAAAAGTTTTAAAAGATTATATGGTTAAAGGGTTTGTCTTAGACGATGAAAGATTAAAAAATAATGGTGGAAGTCCATACTTTGAGGAATTGCTTGCTAGAATTCGTGATATTAGATCTTCAGAAAAGATATTCTGGAGAAAGGTATTAGATATTTAATGCAACTTCAATTGACTATGATCCTAAAAATAAATTATCAATAGAATTTTTTAAAACTGTGCAGAATAAGATGCATTATGCTACACATGGACAAACTGCTGCTGAAATCATATTTTATAGAGTTGATTCGAAAAAAAATAATTTAGGCCTTACTAATTTTAAAGGCAATTATCCAACAAAGAGTGAAACTGAAATCGCTAAAAATTATCTAACAGAGGAAGAACTTAATACTTTAAACAGGATGGTTTCTGCTTATTTAGATGTAGCAGAGATTAATGCTTTAGATAGGCATCCAATGACTATGAAAGATTGGATAAATGAATTAGATTCATTTCTAAAAATGACTAGAAAAGATATATTGAAAGGAACAGGTACCATATCACATAAAGAAGCTTTAGAAAAAGCACATAGAGAATTTGATAAATATATGCAAAAACACTTAACTATTGCTGAACAAGATTATTTAGAAATGTTAAATAAAGAAGTAGAAGAAATTGATAAATGATAAAAAGGGGAATCGAATCTAAAATAACTATTATTAATCGAAATGAATAATAGTAAAACAAAAAGAATGAAACGCTAAAATATTAAAATAAATATTTCTAATCTTTAAGTTTAATATTTTTTAGTATAGTCAGTATGAGTCATTTAATCAAATCCTTTTGATGTTTTATAGACACCTACGTTATATCATAAGTTTCTGAAACAACTCTTTTTTATAGACCAAAATAATGTCAGCAATTTTACTCGCTGACACTATTTATTATAGAACCAAAAAACTGAGAAATCCTCAGTTTTTAGTTTGAAAGTTTGACAACAATGACATCATCTATTTGTTGGATACTATCTTTATCAGGATATATTTTCATATCTTTATATTCTTTTGTTTCTAATATTTTTTGATAAGTATCTAAATCAACAAAAGTGATTGGAAAACCTAGATATGTCTCCATAAAACGACTCCAACCATTTTTCATATTGGTAAACTCACTCCAAAACAGAGGATAATTAGAAACGTATCCATAAGTAAGATTTGATAGCTGACTAAGTTCTGTTGTTTGCTTTTTCATATAATATTTATTTTTACCAATATCACCAGCAATCATTACTGGTTTATTATAGTCGATTTCTATTATTTTTTCTTTTATGTCACTCGCAATACTATAGGTTTTATGATAGGTTTGTTCTAATACTTTATAAGTAGCGTTATCTTGGATATAATATCCTCGAATGATAAAGATAAATAGAAAAATAGCCATTATTTGCAATACTTTGCTATCATGAATTAAGTAACAAAGAAAGAAAAATAATAAGAGATAGGCTGTTCCTTGTAATATTTGCATATCTGTATTTGGAATAATAATAGTAATTACATTAATAGTAACTGGTAGTAAAAATAAGAATAGATAGAATAATAAAACATATTTTATAGATACTTTTTTTCTAAGAATAAGGACGATAGATGCAGTTATTAGTAATAATAGAAAAATGAAATTTAGATAGTTCATACCAATGTTAGTAGTATTTACAATGTTATCAGTAAAGTAGAAGTCATAAAATGTTTGATAGGAATGAAGAAAGCCTTCAGGTATTGCCAGTAGAGATGTTATTCCTACTGTATTTGCTCCTTTATAAGTACTTAGTTCTACATGAGTTATTAGTAAAGATAATTTCATTAATATATAGTAGAAAACTGTTCCTAGTAAGATAATAAGAAAAGAAAGAAAGAATTTTTTCCAATCAAACTTCTTTTTTATAATTTGTATCATCCAGTATAGTAATAACAAAGTAAGGCCGATAGCAAGATAGGCTTGATACATACTGAGTGCTAATGTTGTTAAAATACAAGGTAGGAAGTATTTACATAATTTGTTTTTACTATTTATTAAAAGATAGATTGCTGATGTAATAGTAAAGAATGCTAAACTATAGGGAAGAGAACAATAATAAAAAAGCAGGGTACAAGAGATGATTGGAGATAGAATAATTAGTAGACAACTAAGTATTTGTAAATATTTCTTTTTTATTTCCAATAAATCTAAAATTAAAATAATACTTCCGGTTATAAAAAATATACTAAGTATGATTTCTAGTTCTGGTACTACAATAAATCCTTTTAATAATCCATAAAAATATAGTCCAAATCTACCCAGTGAAATTTCCCAGGCATATCCAGAATAATAATTGGTATTTAGTAATACATCACCTGTTAATAGTGTTTTTGTAAATAATGGAAGATGTAATATAGTACAGGCTATAATACTAAAAATAATTATTAGCTGGTATTCTTTTATTAATTCTTTTATTTTTTTCATAATATCACCAAATTCATTTTATCATAGGTGATAAAAATAAGATAGTAATATCAATTATAGGTACATCAAATGATTCAAATTTTATCTTGTTTATATAATATGATAGGAGGTGAGAAAATGTTAAAAGGAATTGATATTTCTAGATATCAAGCAGGTATTAATATTAATGCTTTAGCAATAGATTTTGTAATAGTAAAAGCAACCGAGGGTGTTGGTTATACAGATCCTAATTATATAGAATATTTAACGCAAGCAAAAAGTAGTAATAAAAAGATAGGAATTTATCATTATGCTAGACCAGATTTGAAAAATACAGCGGAAGATGAAGCAACTTGGTTTGTTTCTAAAGTAAAAAATTATATTAAACAGGCTATTCTTGTTTTAGATTGGGAAGTAGATGTTAGCAATACTAACTGGGCTTATAATTTTTTAAAGACTGTCTACGAGAAAACGGGTGTTAGACCAATTATTTATATGAGTGCTTATCCTGCTAATAATTATGATTGGACTAGAGTCGTAAATGGCAACTTTGGTCTTTGGATAGCAAGTTATGGTGCAAATACGGGAGCTCCTGGAACTCCACCAGAAAATAAGTATTGGCCTTTTTATATTTTATGGCAATATACCTCAAAAGGATATATTAATGGTTATTCTGGTAATCTAGATTTAGATTATTTTTATGGAACAAAAGAAGCCTGGGATAAATATGCTAATCCTGATGGAACAGAAGTAGTACCTGAGTCTAAGCCAGCAGAAGCAACAGAATATGAAGTAGGTGATGTTGTCTCTTTTAATTATTTATATAAAAATAGTTATGGTGATGGTAAAGTAGCTTCTCTTATTCATAGTGGAACAATTACTAGGGTAATTCCTGGAAGATATGCACCTTATTTAATTAACCGTGGTACAGGATGGCTTTCTAATGACTTAATATTAACAGCAAATACGAATGATTTTACGATTGGAACTAGGGTAAAAACGATTAAAAAGGGAAATGGATCATCTGATGGAAGTAGTAATACAGCTAGAAGCGGTATAGAAGGAGTCATTACTAGGATTTTACCGGATGCAAAATATCCGTATCTTGTCTCTACTTCTTCTCCTTTAGGCTGGTATCAAAAAGACGCTTTAGAAAAGATATAATTGTGATACAATAGATATGGTGGTAATATGATTTTAAATGTAAGTGGTAGAACAGATATCGTTGCTTTTTATACACCTTGGTTTATGAATAGATATCATGACGGTTTTGTAGATGTTAGAAATCCATTTCATTCTCAACTAGTTAGTAGAATTTATTTTTCAGATGTGGATGCTATTATGTTTTGTACGAAAAATCCCATACCAATTCTTCCATATTTAGAAAAAATTGACAAGCCCAAAATATTTCATATTACTTTAACACCATATCTAAAAGATATAGAACCCTATGTACCAGATAAAGTAAAAATTATTGAAGCCATCAAACAAGTATCTACTATGTTAGGCTCGGAATATACTTATGTACGTTATGACCCGGTATTTATTAATGATAAATATACGATAGAGTATCATATTAAAATGTTTGAAAGAATGTGTAAGCAGTTAGAAGGATATATTACTCATATCATTATCTCTTTTTTGGATGATTATAAGAATGTAAGAAAAAATTTAAAAATATTAAATCCTAAGGTACTTACCAAAGAAGATTATAAGAAAATAGGAGAGAATTTTGCAAATATTGCTAAAATTCATCATATGACTGTTCAAACTTGTTTTGAAGAAGAAAACCTAGTGGAATACGGATTTATAAAAGAAGATTGCCTAGGTATCGAACTAGCAAAGAAATTAACAGGAAAGGAAAAATTTAAAAAATGGAGAGCAAGAACAGGTGGAAAATGTAATTGTGTAGAGATGGTAGATATTGGAGTTTATAATACTTGTAGTCATTTTTGTAAATATTGTTATGCTAATTATGATGAGAAAAAAGTAGCAGAAAATATGCAACAGCACGATAACAATTCTTCTTTAATTATTGGTCATTTAAAACCAGAGGACATCATTAAAATACGTAAATAATAATATAAAATAGTAAAAAATATAAAATTAAAACTATTTAACAAATCAAGACAATATAATAATGCCAATAAGTTGATAAGCTGATAACTTATTGGCATTATTTTTTTAATCTAGTACATATAAAAAATATAATAAAATATCTAGTGATGTGAAAATGAATATGGTATAATGATTATGATATAAAGAATAGGAAAGTATTGGTGTAGAGGAGTATTAGTTAATGAAAAATAAAATTAGGCAAAGATACATAGCTTTTTCTTGTATAGTAGCCTTAGTTATTGTAAATATTTTTTGTTTTGTATTAATTTATAAAGAAACAAATGAGTTTTTAAGTTTGATACCTAGTCAAAAAATGCCTGTGACATATCAACAAAGAGTAGAACAATTAAGTTTACTAGGTGGCCCTGCAAAAGATGAAACGGTAAATATTACTGCAGAAACTGCTGGAAGTGTGTTAGGAACTAATCAGCGTGTATCGTTAAGTGGTAATATTTATTATGCAGATTTGGCTAATGGCGAAAGAAGTAATAAATGGGCAGTATTAATTCATGGCTTTATGATGACTGGTGAATTGATGGCGAATGCAGTAGGTCAAATGTATCTAGATCAAGGTTATAATGTTTTAGCACCTGATTTACGTGGATCCGGAAATAGCCAAGGAAAAACAGGGATGGGATATTCAGAATCTCTAGATATTTGGGACTGGTTAACTTTCTTAAATATGAATTATAGTGTGGATGAGGTAATTGTTCACGGGATATCTTTAGGAGGAGCAACTACTTTACAATTATGGAGTCAAAAAGAACAAGGTAGAGATCTAGTAAGTCAACATGTTACTGGTTTAGTCGATGATTGTGGTTATACATCTATGACCGGTATTATTGAAGGTCTATTATCTGTACCTAATGGAATCCAACAACTGGCTGAAATGTTAAACTTACCAGAACTTCCAAGTCTATACGAGTTAATCGGGCGAGAGAATGTGAAAAAGTTTTTAATTAATTTTGTTGGCGTTGGATTAAATGAAAGTAATTTTGATTATTATCAAGACACATTTGCCGCGGGCAGAACATTTAGTGATGTTCCAATATTGGTAATTCATGGGACCAGTGATACTACTGTTCCATATAATAACAGTGTAACTGTAATAAATGAAGCAAAAACTCGCAATTTAAAAGCAACTTTTTGGTCTGTTGAAGGTCAACCTCACGCTTTTATTGTTGCTGGGATTAATAAACAACAATATCGCAATCAAATTATTAATTTTGTTAATGAAGTAACAAAAAATCCCATAGATTCTTCACAATTATCATCAAATAATGGAGATAGTAGTAACACAGTAACAGAAATCACATCACAAGTAGAAGAATTATTTAATGGTATGTTAGATATAATTAGGCAAATATTTCCTAAAAGTTAATCTATAAAATAATTAATCGCTATGATAGTAGGTGATAAAATGCAGGAACAAGATAGAAAACAAGCAAATGAAAACCAGTATATAATTACAGTAATTGAAGACGATAATATACGAAACATTAATTTAATGGATTTTAATAAATCTAAAATTAGTTTTGGAAGAGGAGAAGAAAATGATATTGTATTAACTTCTCCTCTAGTTTCTGTAAATCATGGACATTTCGAGTTATCTAGCAATTCTATTTCTATTACTGATAATCAAAGTACCAATGGTATTTTTGTAAATAATATTAAAATAAACCAAGCAACATTAAAAGATGGAGATTCTATTAAAATAGATGATCCAATAGAACCCTTGATGCGAGGCGTTATATTTATAGTATCTACATCTGGTAAAGTGGATGAATGGCAACAAATTAATTTACATAAAAAGCCAGTAATAACGATAGGAAGAGACCAAGCATCAGATATTTTAATTAATCACATTTCTGTTTCTTTACATCATGCAACAATCACTGAAAAAAATCATCACTTTATAATTAAAGATAACAATAGTACCAATGGAATTTTGATTAATGGTGCGCTATTAAAAGGAGAGGCAACACTGAAAGAAAGAGATGTTATTTTAATAGCTAATGCCAAATTAATATTCTATAAAGATCATTTATTATATCAATTAAGTGATTATGGAGTTTCTTTGGATGCTGTTGATATTACTAAAACAGTAAAAGTAAAGGGTAGAAAAAAAGATATATCTCAGCATGTAAATTTATCGATTAAACCAGGACAATTCGTTGCTTTTGTTGGCGGGTCTGGTGCTGGAAAAAGTACATTTATGAATTGTATTAGCGGTGTTTCTAGGCCTACTAGTGGCAAAGTTTATGTGAATGGTAATGACTTGTTTGCTAATTATGCCGTATTAAAAAATATTATTGGCTATGTTCCACAACAAGATATTGTATTTACCGATTTAACATTAAAAGATATGTTGAAGTATGCTGCCGATTTAAGAATGCCAGATGATGCTACTGATAGTGAAAAAAAGAATAGAATAAAAACAGTTTTAGATATTGTAGAGCTAACTGGAAAAGAAGAGGTAATGATTAGAAATTTATCTGGAGGACAGAAAAAAAGAGCTAGTATTGCAGTAGAACTAATCGCTGATCCTAAACTTTTCTTTTTAGATGAACCAACGAGTGGACTAGATCCTGGAACAGAACGTAGTATTATGCAAACGCTTCGTAAGATGGCAGATAGCGGAAAAACGATTATCTTAGTTACGCATACTACCTTAAATTTACATCTATGTGATAAAATAGCATTTTTTGGATCCGAGGGAAGGTTATGTTTTTCAGGTTCTCCAAAAGAGGCCTTAGAATTTTTTCAGGTAACTGATTTTGTTGATATTTATACTTATTTAAATAAAGATACTGATACTTGGTATCAAACATTTAATAATTCTAGTTATAAAGATCATATTACATATAAAGAAACGAAATCAGTAAAACAAATAAAAAATAAAAAATCTTTTGCAAAACAATTTATAACTTTATCTAAAAGATATGCTAAAACAATTTTGAATAACAAACAACAATTAATGTTATTGTTATTACAAGCACCAATTATTGCCTATTTATTAACTTGTGTTGTTAGTGATGAAGTATTTACATCATATGATGAAGCAAAAATGTTTTTGTTTGCTATGGCAAGTGCTTCTATATGGTTGGGTTTACTTAATTCTATTCAAGAAATATGTAAAGAAAGAGTCATTTTAAAGAAAGAATATATGTCCAATTTAAAACTGTCAGCTTATTTAGGATCTAAAATGGTTGTACAATGTTTATTAGGCTTATTACAAGCAATTTTACTTGTAGTATCTGTTTCTATATTTTTGGAAACTCCACAAGAAGGCATTATTATGTCATGGAAATTAGAAACAATTTTAGTATGCTTTTTAACTATTGTATCTGCATCCACTTTAGGTCTAGCAATATCTACAATATCTAAGAATGCCAGTGTTGCTATGAGTTTTGCACCACTATTATTAGTACCACAATTACTATTTTCAGGAATTATGTTTCCTTTAAAGGGAGTAGTAAATAAAGCCTCTTATATTATTTTATGTAGATGGTCTGTAGAAGCTTTAGGTACTACTAATAATTTAAATAGTTTACCTGATGTAATTCAGGAAATTATTCCGACTTATGTTAGAGAAGAAGAAAGTCTCTATACATTTACTGCAAAGCATTTTACGACAGATATTTCAATAATGATATTGATGATGATTGTGATATTAATTATTTGTTTTCTTATATTAAAACACCAATTAGAAAGAAGTAGATAATATGAAAAGAAGATTATGGAATAATTGGGAAGTAATCGATAAACTAGGAGAAGGAAGTTATTCTGAAGTATATAAAGCAGTAAAAAAAGTGGATGGAGTACCTTTATATTGTGCTGTAAAATATATTTCTTTACCGAAGATAGATAAAGAAAAGAATGGTACAGTAATACATACCGATGAAATTATCGCTAGTTTAAAACAAGAAATTAATATTATTCAAAAACTAAATGGTCATAGAAATATTTTAAATTATCTAAACTTTCATCAAGAACCATCTGAGGATAAAAAAGGTGCTGATTGTTATATTTATATGGAGTTAGCAGAAGATATTGAAAAATATTTTAGTAGAACAAAAAGAGATACAGCTGAAATATTACAACTGGGTATTGATATATGCCAAGCATTAGAAGTTTGTGAAGATAAAAATATTATTCATAGAGATATTAAACCAAGTAATATTTTTAGAGGAGAAGATGGAGTTTTTAAATTGGGAGATTTTGGCTCAGCAGTTATTCTAGGTCAACAAATAAACGAATTTCATGGTACCTATAATTACATTGCTCCAGAAATTTACAAAGAAGAAACACCTGATTATACAAGTGATATATATTCATTAGGTTTAGTTATGTATAAGTTATTAAATAATAATAAATTACCATTTGTAGATAATACAACATCAGAAATACAAGCCTTAGAGCAAAGAATGAATGGGAAAACATTACCTAAAATAAAAGGAATAGACACTAATGTTTCCCAAGTATTACTAAAAGCTTGTGCTTTCAAAAAAGAAGAAAGATATCAATCTCCAACGGAGTTTCTATCTGAATTAAAAAAAGTACATTTTAAAATTACTGGTACTATGCATAAAACAAAAAAAGTATCTAATTTTGATAAAACTATTAGCATTCAGGAAATGAAAAAACTAGAAACAAAAGAAAAACATTCTATGAAGCAACTATGGAATGAGAATAATAGAGAAAAACTAAAAAAAATTTCGGGTAGATTTTTCGTAACTTTAATCATTACCTGTACAGTTTTATTTCTTTTAACACAGTGTAATAAAGATAAAGAATGTGAAGATGGATACATTAAGAGATTCAATATGTGTGTAGAAGGCTATTATACTTGTGATGATAAGGGTTATACACTAAATGGAGAACAATGTGAAAAAGTTCTAGAATCAAAAGAGGCAATACCTGAAGTTGGTTGTGAAAAGGGATATCAAATGCAAGGACAATTATGTATAAAAAGTGATACCAAAAAAGCTAAGAAAGGTTTTTATTGTCAAACAGGATACACACTTAATGGAACGATGTGTCAAAGACCAGATGTAAGACAACCAGTAGTTAATGCTAGTTGTCCGAACGGTTATACCTTATATGAAGAAAAATGCGTTAGTTTGGATTATCACGAGGCAACCATGAAACAAACTTGTCCTGCTGGCTATAATTTAACGAATGGTGTTTGTATAAAAAGTGAAACGAATAATAGTTATTTAAAGAAAAAGTATTCTTGTCCCAATGGTGGTACTTTAAATGGTGTGAAATGTGAAGATGTGCAAGATGCCAAGAAAGAGTATAATTGGTGGTTTCCGTCTTATACTTGTCCTTCAAGTGATTATCAACAGATTGGTACAAAATGTTACAAAACGTATAACGCTACGGCTACAAATTATTGTGAACAAGGAATATTAAACGGGTCTAATTGTGTAATTACTTCTACGGTTGCTGCTACTGTTACTTTTGAATGTGCCGCAGGATATGAAGTTGTTGGCAATCAGTGTACTAAAGCACTAGCGCAAGCTCCTAATGTTACTTTATCTTGTGATACTGGTTATGAATTAAAAGATAATATCTGTCAAAAGCTGCTAACTTTACCAGCAGAAAATGGATATTATTGTGAAGTAGGCTATACTTTGAATGACAAAAAATGTAATCTGTATAGCCAAGTGGCACCAATTACAAAATATAAATGTAGTAATGGTTATGAGTTAAGAGATAATAAATGTGTTAAATTAGATACCAAAAAACCAACGGCACATTATGAAAAAAAGAAAGAGTCAACTAACGAAGGTGAGAATGCAGAAAATGCAAAAACAGCAAGTTAGCTCTTTCTTTTTTGTTATTTTTGTAGTAAAATTAATTTTGTCAGATAAATTGCCCTATAGCCAAGCGGTAAGGCAGTGCGCTCTGACCGCACGATGCGTTAGTTCGAATCTAACTAGGGCAACCATATAAAAATAACTCAAAAATAGAATTTGAGTTTAATAAAACCAATCACTAATAGATTGGTTTTTTATATTATAAAATTAACTTAACTTAAATGAGTTAGCAGCACTTTTTTTATAACTATTTTCTTGGAAATGCCACCATTCAGAATTTAACGTTTCAAAACCTACAGACGTCATAATATCACTTAATACATTAGCTACAGAATTATTATATTTTCTAACAGAACGGGTATCTAAAGTATGCATTGGTGTTTGAGCATCCAATTCATTGCCCCAGCCATCAGTCAATGTTAAATCAATAGCGACACCTCGATTATGAAGAGAGATACTGTTTGCCAAAAACCATCCAGTTCCCCAATAATATCCGTCTTTATCATAATCAATTCCATTTTTTACAGTTCTATCAGAATTATATAAAGCTTTAAACTCTTTATTTATTTTTACAGATACATCATAAGGTCGATAAGTATCATAAATCTTTAAATTATAGCCCTGTGATATAGCAGTATCATAGGCTTTCTGTAATTGTTTCGCAACAGGATATAATAATGGAGCATAATAGGTAGTTTTACCAATCTTTTCATTATATTTTTTAGTAAAACCATATAAGTTAGATCCTGTTACATTAGGAATGTTTTTCCCAGATGTCTTATAGATAGACTTCTCTGCATTACTAATATTATAAATCATATCAGGGATAACATCAGGTAGATTAATATAAATAAAATTAGAATAAACATAGCCAACCTGATCATTGTATTTAATTTTTATATATTTTGTAGAAGAGTTTTCACTAGATAAAATAATCATTTTATCACCAGTTGCAACTGTTCCTATCTTTTTACTATTTTGAGTTGCTTTTTCTCTTATGTTAAGATCTTGGTTAGCCCAGGCAACAGCTCCATATAAAGTAGCACTAAAGTCACCAATCTTCTCTTGAGCCACACCTTTATTATCTAAATAGATATAATCAACATAAGAATTTTTTACTAAAACATTATTCTTGTAATAGTATTTTTTATTGTTTATAGTATACCAGCCATTCTTTTTGTTTTCTTTTTTCTTATCAGAATCAGATGGTTTATTTGTTGTTTGATTAGAAGAGTTGGAATTAGAGTTATTATTTTTTTGTTCTGTTTGCTGTTGTGGTTTCTGTTGTTGTTCTTGATTTTGATTTTGCTCCTCTTTATTATCATTAAGATATATAGTATTATTTCGACTTAATATCTTAACATAAACTTGTCCAGTAGCAAGGTTGTTAACAGTAACAGTAAGATAGCATTCCCCAGGACTAAGAGCGGTGACTGTACCATCACTAGATACAGTCGCAACACTAGGGTTACTAGAAGAATATGATAGGTCTGGACTAGTAGCATTAGTCGGATAAATAGTCGTAATCATGGAAGTAGTATCTCCAACATATAAATCACTATTTTGAATTCTAACGACAAACTTTGTAACAGGAATATAAGTACTTTCCGCCTGTTTAGTCACAGCAACAGAATTACTTTCCTCTTGTTGATTCAAAGTAGTAGAACTACTTTCGCTAGAAACTTGACTACTATCAGAAGTAACATTATTTGCTGGTTCTTCTTGTACTTCGTTCTTAACAACTTCTTGGTTTACTACATCTTCTTTCTCAGTGACAACTGTTTCACCATTAGTATTATTGGTCTTACTAGTAGTATTACTACTACGATAATTAATAATAAAAAGTGTAACACCAACTCCTATGACACATAATACAAAAATAATAAGTAAATTCTTTAAAACTTTATTCATACAAACTCCCTCTTAAATGATTACTATAATATCATAAAATAATAATTTTTCAAGTTTTTTTTCAAGTTTAAATTAAGAATATTAAACTATAATATAATAAGAGCTCGAAAGAAGGCTTTTTTCTTGCAATTTTACCTATTTTAGTTTATCATTAAATAGAAAACGAATGAGGTGAGAAAATGACTGAAAAAGAACGTAATGAATTAGCAGAACTACTTTTTCCAAATATAACAAAAACTAGAGAAGAATATGAAGAAATGTATCCTGAAAGAGATTTGCCAGAGGGAGCTATGGTAACAAGATATGGACCAAGTCCAACAGGTAGTGTTCATTTAGGAAACCTACTTAGTGCTTTTGCAGATATGGTATATGCGAAGCAAACAAAAGGAAGTTTCTTTTTAAGAATTGAAGATACAGATCAAAAAAGAAAAATTGATGGCGGAATTGAAAATATCACAAGTATTTTACATGATTTTGATATTTTACCTACTGAAGGATATTCTTTTGGTGGTAATTATGGACCTTATATTCAAAGTGAAAGAACAGAAATCTATCAAACTTATATAAAAGATTTAATTGTAAAAGGTCTTGCTTATCCATGCTTTATGACAGAAGAAGAACAAAATAATATTAAAGAAGAACAAGCTATTAATAAAACTAAAATTGGTATTTACGGGATGTATGCAGTAGATAGAGATTTATCTTTAGAAGAAGTAAAAGAAAAATTAGCAAACAACGAAGAATATGTTATTAGATTAAAATCTCCAGGAAATGCAAATAATCAAATAGAAGTAATAGATTGTATCAAAGGAAAAATGAAATTCCCAGAACATGATATGGATACAGTTTTATTAAAGAAAGATGGTACACCTACTTATCATTTTGCTCATGTAATTGATGATCACCTAATGCATACAACACATGTTATTCGTGGCGATGAATGGGTATCTAGTATACCGTTACATATTCAATTATTTGAAATTTTAGGATTCGAGCCAGTAAAATATGCTCATATCGCACCAATTACTATCAAAGATCAAGAAACTGGTAATATCAGAAAAATTAGTAAAAGAAAAGATCCTTGGTTTGGTGCAAAATACTATGAAGAAAACGGAATTCCAATCGAAGCATTACATCTTTATCTAGCAACGATTACTAATACTAACTTTGAAGAATGGTATTTAAATAATCAGGATAAAACAATTTATGATTTTGAATTCTCATTTGATAAACAAGCAATCGGTGGAACATCTTTTGATGAAGCTAAGTTAATAAATTTATGTAAAACTTATTTTTCACGTAAACGTGGTGAAGAAGTATATAATGAAACATATCAATGGTCTTTAAAACATGATAAAGAATATGCAAAATTATTAGAAAATAATAGAGAAGATATGATTAAGTTCTTAAGTATCGAAAAAGATGGTCCAAGACCTAGAAAAGATATTAGTAAATACTCTGATGTGAAAGAAGAGTTCTCTTATGCGATTGATTCTATGTTTGAGGATGAGTTTTACTCTAAATATGATGGTGATAAAACATATGATATAGAATTAATTAAAGAATATGTAGAAGGACTAGATTTAAACACAACGAACGAAGAATGGTTTAACGCTACAAAAGAATTTGCAAGTAGTCATGGTTATGCAGCAAGTCCAAAAGATTATAAGAAAAATCCTGATGATTATAAAGGACATGTTGGAGATATCTGTGAGGCAATTCGTGTTATGATTACTGGAAGAACTAAATCTCCTGATTTATTCTCTATTATGAAAATACTAGGTAAAGATAGAATTAATAAACGAATTGAATTATATAGAAAATATAGTAACAAGTAGAAGTATATCTTTATGTATACTTCTTTTTTTAGAAAGGATTTTGTATGAAATATGATTATGTAATAGTAGGGGCTGGTCTTTTTGGAGCAACGTTCGCAAATCTTGCAAAAAGCGATGGAAAGAAAGTCTTAGTCATTGAAAAAAGAAATCACATTGCAGGAAATGTTTATACCGAAGAAATGGAAGGAATTCAGGTACATAAGTATGGAGCGCATATTTTTCATACCGATGATAAAGAGGTTTGGAATTATGTAAATAGTTTTGTAGAGTTTAATCGTTATACGAATTCTCCAGTAGCACGTTATAAGAACGAGATTTATAATATGCCATTTAATATGAATACTTTTGCTAAAATCTGGGATGATGTTATTACTCCAGAGGATGCTAAAAGACATATCGAAGAAGAAAGGAAAGAAATGGAAGTTAAAGCTCCTAAGAATTTGGAAGAACAGGCTATTTCTTTGGTAGGAAGAACTATCTATGAAAAATTAGTCAAAGGTTATACAGAAAAACAATGGAATAGAGAATGCATTGATTTACCAGCCTTTATTATTAAGAGACTACCTGTTAGATTTATTTATGATAATAATTATTTTAATGATAAATATCAAGGAATACCTATTGGTGGTTATACAAAATTAGTAGAAAAGATGTTAGAAGGAATTGAGGTAAAACTTGAAGAAGACTTTTTAGAAAAAAAAGACTATTATCAAAAACTTGGTAAAAAGGTTATTTATACAGGAATGCTAGATGAATATTTTGATTGTAAATTAGGAAGATTAGAGTATCGCTCTCTAAGATTTGATACGAAAGTATTGGATATGGAAAACTTCCAAGGAAATGCTGTAGTAAACTACACAGGAAGAGAAGTGGACTACACTAGAGTGATTGAACATAAACACTTTGACTCTACATCAAGTAAAAAGACGGTTGTTACTTATGAATATCCTGATGATTGGACAGAAGAAAAGGAAGCATATTATGTAATTAATGACGATAAAAATAATAATTTAAAAGAGAAATATCAAGAGCTAGCAATTAAAGAAAAAAATGTAATCTTTGGTGGAAGATTAGCGGAATATAAATATTATGATATGGATGATGTTATTAGAAGTGCTATGGATACTTATCATAAGATAGAGGTGAAGTAGTTATGGATGTTAGAGAACTAAGAAAAAAAGTAGAATATATGTGGAGAAGTCCTAAATTAAAAGATGAAACATTAGAAAAATTCTTTAAAGAATTAGAAGAAGTAAAAGAAGAAAACCGAGAGTTTTATCTTCGAGCAATGAGCAAATTACTAGTAAAAAAAGGCAGAACCTCTTCTGCCAAAGTATACGTAAATGAATTGTTTCAAGAACCTTCAAAAATTCCAATAGACTATTATAATTCATATAAAATAAATGTTATGGAAGGTAATTACATAGATGCTTATCTAGATCTATTTAAATATAAAGAATTGCTACCAGATATAGACATTTCTTTACCAATAACAATGTTAGAACAAATAATTGATATAGAAAATAATCCTAATCTATATTTAAATGCAGACTATACTATTGAAAAAACAGACAAACTATTTGATTTTCAATTTAATAAAGTATTCTATTTACCAAGATACCATAAAATAATAGATCTTTTTAATACAAGAGAGTATACCAAAATGATACACGAATTAAAAAGATTAAGAATGACAACAAAAAATGAACCTTATTTAATAGAAACTAAGGCATTATTAGAACTTGCTAGAGTATTAGAAAGAAAACAAGAAGAATTAAAAGATAGAAGAGAGGAAAGTGAAAGAAAAGAAGAGTTCTTAACTCCTCAACAAGAAGAAGTATTAAATATAAAAATCAAAAGAATAAAAGAATTACCGGAAGAGGCAAAATTAGTATTAATACAGCATACTATGAAATCAGATTATAAAATTGCAAAAGAATTATTAAATGAGCTAGAAGAGTCAACTCCAATTTTATATGATGTAGAGGTAGCATACTTAAAAAACTGTATTAGAGAAAAAGAACTAGAAGAAAATCTTCCGGAAGTAAGAAAAGAAGCTTATAATAATGCTTTAGAAAAAGGAATAGGTCATCTACACTATGAAGATTATGAAACAGCCTATGATTATTTCTTATATGGAAAATATGTCACAAGCCATCCTATCTTTGATTACTATATTGGATATTGTTTCTTTAAAACTTACCACGATGAAGAAGCTTACCAAATACTATCTAGTTATAAAGAACATGGAGGAGAAAAATTGCTAGAAACTTTGACGTTATTGAAAAGCCTAGATTGTAAAACCTCAAGACTTGAGCAAGCCAGTGAAAAAGAATTGGAACAGGCAAGAATTGTCCAAACATATAAATTAAATTATAGTTATTTGACAATTAATAAAAATAAAGTAAAAGAGTTAACCCTACCTACACAAACATAACAGCTACTTAAAAACAGATAAACTCATAGTTTTCTTTCTATTATGACGATATCTAGTAACATTTTCAAAAAAACCGGAAATGGTTGCTAGATTTTTTCTGATTAAATATATTTAAGGAGTGATAATATTCATTAATATATATATTAAATTGAAATGTTATTAATATTGACAAATACTAAATATCCAATACAATAAAAAAGTACTATAACAAAAGGGGAAGATTATTATGATGAGAAAGGGATTAGTTATTGTTCTTTCAGGTATTTGTTTGATTTGTATTGTGTTATTACTGGTACCAGTTAATAAAAAAGAAATAGAAATAGAGCAACCAAGAGATGTTGCTGTAAAAAAAGAAAAAGTAGAAGATGTTGCAGTAAATGTTATGGAACAATATAGGATACAATATAATAATTCGGATATTGTTGCTTTATTAGATATACCAAATACTGATATTAATACTGTTGTACCTAGAGGAGAAGATAATGAGTTTTATTTGAATCACTTACCAGATAAACAAGAAAACTCTTTAGGAAGTGTTTTTTTAGATTATAGAAATGAATTAAATGATAGAAAGTTAATTATTTATGGACATAATTCCCCTAATGTGGATACTCTTTTTAAAGGATTGGAACAATATTTAAATTCTGATTATTATTCTACTCATAATAATATTTATTTACAAACAGATTATACTAGATATCATTATCAAATATTTTCTGTTTATATTGCTACTAGTAATGTATCTCATGTTAATTTAAATTTAACTAATAAAGAATATAAGAGACATTTACAATGGTTAAAAGAAGAATCTATTTATGATACAGGAGTATCTATTTATGATACAGGAGTATCTATTTATGATGAAGATATTTTAATACTACAAACTTGTTTTTATAATCCAGAAAATTCTTATTTAATTATTGCTGCTAAGAAAGTAGAAGATTAAAATTAATATTTAGTTTTAGCATTAAGTGTAAACTAGGAGTTGCTCCTAGTTTTTTTTGTTCTAGCTTTGTTTTTTGACAAAATATGACAAAATAAATTGACGAATGGTATAAAAAATGTTATAATAAGCACGATTTATACACGTTTAGGGAGGGTTCGTATGGAAGAGATAAATTTAAAAGAAGTGTATAGTTATTTTAAATCTAGACTACTTTGGATGATACTTGCGATAGTTGTGATTGTAATTATTGGTAATGTATACACCATAGTAACAAGAGTTCCAATGTATCAGAGTAATACAACAATTGTATTAGTTGGTGAGAGTAAAAAAGGATATAGTCAAACTGATTCTCAATTAAATCAAAACTTAATTGGTACTTATAGTGAGATTATTACTAGTAGAAAAGTATTGCAACAAGTAATCGATAATTTAAAATTAAAAATGACTGTAGATGAGTTATCACAAAATATTACAACATCTTCTGTTGAAGATACAGAAATTATTCGTATTACAGTAAATAATGAAAAGAAAAAAATGGCTGTTAAAATTGCTGATGAAGTAGCAAGTGTATTCTCAGAAGAAATACAAGATATTTATAACTTAGAGAATGTAGCAATTATAGATAAAGCAGAAGAAGCAGATGCTCCATATAATATTAATTATGTAAAAGATAATGTTATTTATTTAATGATTGGAGTAGTATTATCTTTTGGTGTAGTATTTGTTATGTATTATTTTGATACTACTATTAAATCAAGTGAAACTGTAGAAGAAAAATTAGGTTTAACTGTAATTGGTATAGTTCCTAAAGAAAGTAAGGAGTAGTGAGTTATGTCAACAGATTTAATTATTAATGTAAACCCTAAATCTATTTTTAGTGAAGCTATTAAAACAATTCGTACTAATTTAGCATTTCAAGCAATTGATGGAGAAATGAAAGTAATACTAAGTACTTCACCTCAATCAGGAGATGGAAAAAGTTTTATTACTGCTAATCTTGCAGTTGCTTATGCACAAGAAGGTAAGAAAGTATTGGTTGTAGATTGTGATTTACGTAAAGGTAGACAACATGAAATTTTTGAAGTTATGAATTTAACTAGTGGTGGTTACTCTAATTTAATTCTAAATTATAAAGACGATATTAAGTTAAAAAAATATATTGTAGGTACTAGTAATAAAAATATAGATTTATTACCTACAGGACCAACTCCTCCTAATCCAGTAGAGTTGTTAGCGTCTGAGAATAATAAAAAGTTAATGGAAGAATTAAGGGGAATATATGATGTTATTTTATTAGATTGCCCTCCAGTATTAGGATTAAGTGATACTATGATAATGACTAAGTATAGTGATGCTAATATTATTGTAGTAAGTAATAAAAAGACTAAAGTAGAAAGCCTAGATAAAGCTAAAAAAGTATTTGCTCAAGCAAATGCTAAGATAGCAGGTGTAGTGATCAATAAAGCTTCTGTAAAAGATAATAGCTATTATAGTTATTATTCAAGTGAATATTATGGCGAGAAGAAAAAGAAGAAAAGAAGATAATGAAAGATTTGCATTCACATCTGCTTTTTGGGATAGATGATGGAAGTAAAGATATAAGTGAGAGTATATCTTTATTAAAAGAAGCAGAAAAACAAGGAATAACAGAATTAATGATCACACCTCATTATATAGAAGAGAGTAAATATAATTGTAATAATGAGGACAAGAAAAAAAAATTTGATCAACTAGTTCAAGCAGTAAAAGATGAAGGTATAAATATTAAATTATATTTAGGTAATGAAGTATTTATTAATGATAATTTTATTAAGTTATTAAAAAAGAAAGAAATAACTACTTTAAATAATTCTAAATACATATTATTAGAATTTCCATTAGGTAATATGTTATATAATACAAAAGATATTATTTATGAACTTGTAGTAGCAGGGTATGTACCAGTACTTGCTCATCCAGAAAGATATAGAATTTTTCAAAGACATCCAGATCATATAGAAGAATATCTAAGAATGGGAGTATTATTACAAGGAAACTATAAAAGTTTGTTTGGTAAATATGGAAAACAAGCTAAGAAGACATTAATTTATTTCTTAAAGAAACATCAAATTACCTTTTTAGGTAGTGATTGTCATCATGAGAAAGATTTTAAGATAAAAAAGTTAAAAAAGAAATTGAAATCAATAGTAAAAAGTGATAACATGATAGAGGACTTATTAGAGAATAACTTTAACAAAGTAATTTCTAATGAAAACTTTGGTATTAGAAGATAAGTTTGTAGTAGTAATTGTAGTAGTAAATAAATAGAGAAGTTAGGAGTATAGGTATGGATGAGGTATTAGTAAAAGAACAAGAAAATAGTAGTGAAGAAGAAATTATTAAGACAAAAGAAATTATTATGGATTTAGATGCTTATCAGAGGGAGCAAGAAGAGTTAGAAAAGATGAATAAAGTATCTGTTAGAAAGTTAGGATATTTATTCGTAAAAAGAGTATTTGATATTGTGTGTGGTTTGATTGGTATTATTTGTATGATTCCATTAATGCTTATTGTAAAATTGATTACAGTTTGCAGTGGAGATTTTCATTCTATATTCTATTTTCAAAAAAGAATTGGAAAAAATGGGAAAGAATTTAAATTATATAAATTCCGTTCTATGGTACCAAATGCAGATGAAATTTTACAACAAACTTTAAAAACAGATAAAGTTAGAGCAGAAGAATGGAAGAAATATCAAAAATTTGAAAATGATCCAAGAATTACTAAAATAGGTAATATTCTTAGAAAAACATCGCTTGATGAAGTACCACAATTTATTAACATATTAAAAGGCGATATGTCTATGATAGGTCCTAGACCGTTAATACCAGGAGAATTAGATTCACATGATGGTAATCATGAAATATACGAAAGTGTTAGACCTGGTATTACTGGATGGTGGGCATGTAATGGTAGAAGTGCAACCACTTATGAAGAAAGACTAGAATTAGAATATTATTATGTAAAGAATAGAAGTTTATGGTTAGATATTAAGTGTGTGTTTAAAACAATAAGTGCGGTAATTTGTAAAAAAGGAGCTAAATAAAAGTACGGTGTTTTAACATGAGTACTTTTTATTTTTCTTGAGAGGTGAAAGAAATGACAAAAATGGAAAAATTCCCCCCATATAGTGTTTTGATGTCTGTATATTACAAAGAAAATCCAGAATGGCTTAGAATTAGTATAGACAGTATGTTAAATCAAACTGTTTTCCCATCTGAATTTGTATTGGTCGAAGATGGACCTTTAACAGAAGAATTAAATAAGGTTGTAGCAGCATTCCAAAAAAAGTATAAGAATCTTTTTAAAGTGATAAAATTGAAAGAAAATCAAGGGTTAGGTCCTGCATTGAAAATTGGTATTGAGTCTTGTTCTAATGAATATATTGCTCGGATGGATTCTGATGATTATTCGGTTTCAGATCGAATAGAAAAACAATTAAAAAAAATTATGGAAGATCCAGAGTTAGGACTTGTCGGAAGCAATGTTGCTGAGTTTGAGGGACAAATTGAAAATATTATTAGCCTTGTAGTTTTACCAGAAACACAAGCGAGAATTTACAAATTTTCAAAAAGAAGATGTCCATTTAGGCATCCTTCATTATTATATAAAAAAAGTTGCGTATTAAAAGCGGGAAATTATCGTGAATTTTATTTATGTGAAGACTATGATTTGTATGTTCGAATGCTATCAACTGGTTGTAAATGTTATAATATTCAGGAAGTATTGGTATATATGAGAATAGGTCAGGACTTTTATAAAAGGCGTGGTGGCTATAAGTATATGAAGTCAATTTTAAAATTTAAGAATCTTCAATTAAAAAATGGCTATTTTTCAATTGGAGATTATATGAGAAGTACAATACCTCATGTTATTGTATGTCTTATGCCAAATAAATTAAGAGACTTTGTATATAGAAATCTTTTAAGGAAAAAGTCAAGGAGGTGATAAAATTGAGTAATAAACCAATTAGAATTTTGCATATAGTTCCAAATATGCAAAATGGTGGATTAGAAAATTTAATAATGAACATATATAGAAATATTGATAGAAAAAAAATACAATTTGATTTTATGGTACATTATACAGAAAAAAAATTTTTTGATGATGAAATAGAAAAATTAGGTGGGAAAATATTTAGATTTACTCTTCGTAATGATAATAATATTTTTAACTATATGAAAGAAATTGATAAATTTTATAAAAATCATAAAGAGTACAAGATAATTCATTGCCATATGAGTAGTATTGGATTTATTAATTTTTTCATAGCAAAAAAGAATGGTATCAATGTTAGAATTGCTCATAGCCATAATTCTAAAACAGATAAGACTTTAAAGGGAAAAATTAAAAGATTAATGATGTTGCCATATAAGTATGTAAGTACAATTAATTATGCTTGTTCTACCGAAGCTGGTAAATATCTATTTGGGCATCAAACATATGAGATTATTCCTAACGCTATAGATTGTAAACGGTACAAGTTTTTACTAAAAAATAGATTGGAAATTAGGAAAAAGTATAATATAAGTGATACTGATATTTTAATTGGTCATATCGGAAGATTTACGGTACAAAAAAATCATGAATTTTTAATTGAATGTTTTAAAGATGCATTAAAAGAAAATGGTAATTTGAAATTGATGTTAATAGGTGATGGGGAATTAAAGTCAAATATCGAAAATGTCATAAAAAGATATAACTTAGAGGACAAAATTATTTTAACAGGTGTAATATCGGATACATGGAAGTATTATTCTGCTTTTGATGAATTTGTTTTGCCGTCACTATTTGAAGGTTTGCCAGTTGTTGGAGTAGAGGCACAATGCTCAGGAATAGATTGTTTATTTGCTGATAATATAACTAGAGATGTAATACTTACAGACAAGATACATTATTTATCTTTGGAAAAAACTATATGGTCTAACAAATTAAAATGTATTATTCCTTCTATTAGTAATAGAGAAAAATATTATAAAATTGTAGAAAAAAGTGATTTTAATATAGAAAAAATGGCAAAAAAATTAGAAGATGAATATTTGAGGTTATATAATTATGAAAGTTAAAGCAATAATACCTGGATATGTGTTCTTTTTTATAGGTTTGTTTTTGTTAGAATGTTCAAACTTTTTCGTAAATGTAGATTTTTTGTCAAATTATCTAAAAATAATAAAATTTCTTTCTCTTTTTCTTTTAGCTTTTTCTGGAATATTGATTAATGTTAAAGCAAAAAGTTTGAATCCAAAAAAGATATTTGTTATTCTTTTTTTGCTGATAATTAGTTTAATATCATATTATAAGACTAAATCAACAATGTTTTTAGAGTTTTTGGTTGTTTCTATTAATGTAATTGAGATGGACTTTAACAAGGTAATAAAATATGATTTAGGAATTAAATTATTTATAATTGCTTTTTTGTTAATAATGAATTATTTTGGTTATGCTGAATCACAGTTTGTGGTTACTAGAGATGGTGATTTTTTACGAAATGCATATGGCTTCTATCATCCAAATACATTTGGAATGGTAATTATGATTTGTTTTTTTGAATTCATGTATTTACGTGGGAATAACGTTAATATTAAAGACTATATTTTAGCATTAATAATAATTATTTTAATAAAATTAACTTCTGATACAAGAACTGTTATTTATTGTATAATAGCGTTTATGATACTTATTTTATTGATTAAGCTCTTTAAAGTTAATAATAAATTTTTAAAGTTAATTAAAAATAATTTATATATAATTTTACTTGCAATTAGCTTGATTTCTACTTATCTATATATGAATCACAATGATTTTGCTATTAGTTTAAATCATATTTTATCAAATCGTTTAACTTTACAGTCTTATTTTTTTAATCTGTATAATATAAATCTATTTGGAAATAATATTGATTTTGTTAAAACTTTAGATAATGGTTTTATCAAAATAATTCTTAATTATGGAATATTTACTACTATATTTTTAGCAGTTCTGTATAATTTAAATTTAAAAAAATGTTCTACGAATCATCAGCAAACTTTAATGCTTATTTTTATAATAATACTTTTTTTTAGTTTATCAGAAAGCTTTATGTTTTATGTTTATAATAATATTTTTCTTTGCTATTTATTTTCAAAGAATGAGGAGGTAGTACAAAATGAATCCTAAAGTATCAGTAATTATACCTGCATATAATTGTGAGAATACGATATGTAGAACTGTAGATTCAATTTTAAATCAGTTTTATAAAAATATTGAAATTATAATTATAAATGATGGTTCGACTGATGATACGAAAAAAGTGGTAAAAAAATATGGCAATGTTATTTTATATAATAATGAGAATAAGGGCGTTTGTTATTCAAGAAATTTTGGTATTAAAAAAGCAAAAGGCGATTATATTTTATTTGTTGATGCCGATGATACAATTGATGAAAATTTTATAAGTGAGATGATAAAAGCGTTAAAAAATGGTCAACTGACCGGAGGAAAGATAAAAAAGATTGAGGTATCTAAATCAAGCCATATCTTACAGCAGAAATCATTTTATAGTAAAGAAGAATTTATTAGTGCATTAATTTCCGGAGAAATAGATGGTTATATTTGGAGATATTTGTTTAATAAAAAAACTTTGGATAAAATACAGTTTAATGAAAAATTATCTTATATGGAAGATACTGTATTTTTAGTTGAATATATGCTTCAAACCGATATTTCTAAAGTGAAATTTGTTGATAGTTTTTATAATTATTATAATTGTAGTACTACAAGTGTTACCAATAGAAAGAGTAACTCTATTACTACTATAAAAAACATCAAAAATTCTATTAATCAAATCTGTCGGTATAAAGAAGAAATAAAATTTATAGATGTAGAATATTATTGCTTAAATCGAAAAGCAAAATTGTATGAGTCTCAACTTTATAAAATTGATAATAAAAAATCATACCAAGAATTAAAATTATCTAAAGAATTTAAAAATGAAATAATGAATTTGTTAAAAAGTGATAAAACAAAAAAATATTGGAAAATATTTTATAAAATTATAATTAAGTCACCGTACTGTTGTTTTTGTTTTTATCAAAGTGTTAGAGGCATTATAAAAAAGGTGGTTAGGAGTTAAATATGAAATTATCAATAATTATTCCTGTATATAATGGTGAAAAATATATAGCAAAATGTTTAGATTCCATGTGTAATAAAGAAACTGTTTTTGATTATGAAATTATTATAATTGATGATGGTTCAACGGATTCAACCATCGATATTTTGGAAAATTATGCTACACAATATAAAAATATTAAAGTAATAAAAAACACCAATCATGGAGTATCATATTCGCGTAATGCTGGTCTAAAATATGCTAAGGGAGAGTATATTTTATTTGTAGATTCAGATGATTTTTTATGCGAAAATTGGTATAAAATCATTAAAAAAAGTATGAAAAACAAAATCGAAGATTTAGTTATTTTTAATCTTCAATATAAATGTAACCATTCAAATCCAAATGGTATAATAAAAGATATTCTTAATACAAAAAAATGCAACTACTATTTATCAACTCCTTGGTCAAAATTATATAAAAGGGAAATAATTTTAAATAATAATATTCAATTTGATGAAGATATCATTAATGGTGAAGATATGTTATTTAATATTAATTACATTGCTCATATAAAAACATTTAAAATAATAAATGAGAACATTTATATTTATAGAGTTACACCTAATTCCTTAACTAAAAATTATAATAAAAAAATTTTAAAATCCGATTTAAAATATATTACAGAATTAAAATCCGTTTTATCTAAGGTAGAAATCATAAATTCAAAAGAAATAATTGAATCTGAAAAATATAATGGATTATATTTGATTCTGGTTAGACTTTCTACTAATTTATTACTTTCAAATGCTATTGAACAAATTAAAAACATAGATTTAAATTTTTATAATTTTAAATATAAAGTTGATGATTTGAACATATTTAAAAAATTAATACTATTTTTGTTTAAAAATAAAAAATATAAATTAATGTTATCTATTTTAAAAACAAAAAACATTTTTATTAAATCTAAAAATAGTAGTGAAAAAATGATTAAAATTTAGGAGGTAAAAGATGAAGATTGGAGTAATTACATTTCACAATTCATATAATTGTGGTTCTATGTTAGAATCATATGCGATTATGAAATATTTACAAAATAAAAATTATAATGTTGAAATAATAGACTTTAGTTCTCAAGGACAACAGGAATTATATAGTACTTTTTTTAAAAATAATTCTTTAAAAAACATTTTGAAAAATATTATTATTTTTCCATATAAAAGAAGAATTAATTATAATAACAAAAAATATGAAGAGTTTAAGAATGAGCATTTTAACTTAAGTTCTAAAATTAATAATCATGATTTTTCAAAATTAAAATATGATATTAATATTGCCGGTAGTGATCAGATTTGGAATATTACCATTGAAGATTATGACGATGCCTATTTTTTGAATTGGGTAACATATGGCAAAAAGGTGGCTTATGCACCAAGTTTTGGAGCTAAGGATTTACAGGAATATGCAAAAGATAATATAAGAAAATATAGTGATTTTTTAAATTCGTTTGATGCTTTATCGATAAGAGAAAACAATGGTCAAAAATGGATAAAACAGATTTGTGGTAAAGAAGTCCCTGTATTGCTTGATCCAACATTATTATTAGATTCAAAGGAATATGACAAAATTTTAGATAATAAATGCACGCCTAATAATGATTATATATTTCTTTATTGCCCGAGTTTTAAGAGAAATATTTGTAAATTTGTAAAAAAAGTATCAAAAAAATATAATTTGCCTGTTATTGCATGGAGTACTAAATCGTTTTATATAAAGCAAATTGGTAAGTTGGGTTTTTCATTACCTAAATATGAAAGTCCAGCTGTATACTTATCATTAATAAAAAATGCCAAGTTGATTTTTACTACATCTTTCCATGGAACAATTTTTTCTACAATATACAAGAAAAATTTTTATGTTTTAAAAAATGGAGAAATGTTTGGAAATGATGATAGGGTAAGAACTTTAGTTTCTACATTGGGAATTGAAGATAGATTAATTGATTATAATTATGATTCGAATTATGATTATATGGAAAATGTAGATTACACAAAATATAATAAACTATTACCAGAAGAACAAAAAAAATCAGAAAGATATTTGAAGGAAAATATAGGGGTGGAATTAAATGAAAAGTGTAAATAAAAACTTTATATATAACAGTGTTTATCAACTGTTATTATATTTAATTCCTCTTATATTAACTCCATATATTTCAAGAACATTAGGTGCGAATAATATAGGAGTATATTCTTATACTTATTCAATTGTATATTACTTTATGTTAGCTACATTGCTTGGTATAAATAATTACGGTTCACGGAATATAGCACAGTGTTCTGAGGATAGAAATAAAATAAAAGATACTTTTTCTACTATTTATGGATTACAAGTTAGAGTGGGAATTATTATGTTAATTGTTTATAATATTATTGTTTTTGTTGTAATGAAAAAATATTTTTTGATAGCACTTATTCATAATTTTTTTCTATTATCGGCAGTTTTTGATATTAATTGGTTATACTTTGGATTGGAAAAGTTTAAAGTTACAATAACTAGAAACGTAATAATAAAAATACTTTCTCTGATATGTGTTTTTGCATTCGTTAGGTCAAAAAACGATTTATGGATATATACTCTAATAATGAGCTTATCAACATTAATTAGTCAATTATATTTATTTATTGTGTTAAAAAAATATGCTGATATAAGGAGAGCAAGTTTTAAAGAAGCTATAGTTCATTTAAAAGGCTGCCTAATTTTATTTGTCCCTGTTTTAGCTTATAGTATATATAGAGTGATGGATAAAACATTGATAGGAGCGATTGCTTCTACTTATGAATTGGGATTGTTTGATAATTCAGAAAAAATAATAAATATTCCAATAAGTATTTTAACTGCAATGGGAACTGTGATGCTACCTTATATGTCTAAGCAAGCAAAGGATAAATCATTAATCGAACAAAAAATTTTGTCATCTTTTGAAATGTGCTTTTGTTTCATGGTTGCAATGATGTTTGGTTTATTAGCAATATCGGATGATTTTTCTATAATCTATTTTGGTTCTGGATTCGAAAAGTGTGGAGAAATTATAAAATTACTAGTTCCATCTATATTGTTTACATCAATTGCAAATGTTGTAAGAACAAATTATTTGATTCCATTAAAAAAGGATAATATTTATGTTATTTCTACTATAATTGGTGCTATAATTAATTTGGTTATAAATGTAATTTTAATTGGGAAATATGGTGCTTTAGGCGCTTGTGTAGGTACTACAGCAGCAGAATTTTCTGTTATGTTTTATCAGATTATATGTGTGAGAAAAGAAATTAATTTGAAAAATGTATTTAAGATAATGTTAAAATATTTATTAAAAGGTTTAGTTATGTATTTGATAATTGTTTTCATCGGGTTGTTTATTAAGAATATTTATATTCGCTTGGTTTCAGAAATAGTATTAGCAGTTATAATATATTTTATTTTATGTAGAAAATATATTATCTATGATTTTTTAGGGAGGAAAAGAAATGAGACTTACACAGTTAATTAAATCTGATAAAGATTTATATAAAAGTGAAAATGTTTTTCTTAAACGTGTTTTTAATATTTTAATCAGGCATAATGATTATTATATTTATAAAACAATCGTTTACTCTAGATATTATCAATATTATAAAGAAAAGAATAAGAAATTAAAAGCATTGTATTTTGGAAGAAAGTATTTTAAAAATGCTCAAAAGTGTAATTTGGAATTATACGCTAAATTAGGTGAAAAAATCAAAATATATCATCCCAATATAGTAATTAATAAAAACGCATGTATAGGAAATAATGTAAAATTACATGGCAATAATTGTATAGGTAATAATGGATATAATGATAAGGCTCCTACGATTGGTAATAATGTTGATATTGGATTTGGAACATGTATTATTGGAGATGTATCAATAGCTGATGATATTGTAATAGGAGCAAATTCTGTAGTTACTAAATCTTTTTCTCAAAAGGGAATAGTCATTGCTGGCAATCCAGCAAAAATAATTAAGACAAAAAGCAATGAGAAATAAAACAAAAAAAATTTAAAGGTACTAAAATCATAGAGTACAATAATAAATATTATAGCATTATTATCATTATTTGTTTTGATTTAATAATGCTTTTTGTTATAGACGGTATATTTTTTAGAGATTGATTGTTTATAATAGGGCACAGAAAGAGTGGTTATATGAGAGTATTTAAATATATTAATAGAGTACTTAGTATTGTTTTAGATATTGTATTTATTCTATTATTAGTTAGTGTATATAGAATGGGATTAATACCTGTTAAATATTTAGTTATACTTAGTATATTGGTTGTAGTACTTGGTGTTTTCTTTACTATTTTTTCTTTTAAGGTTAAAAGACTGGTTTTGTCTATTATTTTACTTGTTTTTATGTTACTTTTTGGTACGTTGTCTTTTATTGGTATTTATTATGTTTGGACTACAAATTCTTTTTTTGATACGATTGAAGAAGTAAAAGAGAAGAAGATTTATTATGTTGTAGTTAAGAAAGATAGTAAATATAAAGAGTTAGATGATTTAGAAGATAAAACTATGGCTATTTTTGAAAGACAGTCTAATAATTATAAAAAAGTATTAGAGGAAGTTCGTGATAGTATTACTATTCATGATAAGGAATATACGAATATGAATACTATCGTTAAAGATTTATTAAATGGTGATGTAGATAGTTTATTGATTAATTCTACTAATAAAGAGATATTGGATGAAAATATGGATTCTTTTCAGTCTAATACTAGGGTTATTGCTGAATTATCGATAGATGTGATTCAAAAAAAAGAAAAAGAAGACGAGAAAAAATATGGATCTATGAATATTTTAATTAGTGGTATTGATACGAATGGTCATATTGATAGTGTATCTAGAAGTGATGTTAATATTGTAGTAACGATTAATCCTTATACTCATGAAATTTTACTTACTAATATTCCTCGTGATATGTATGTACAGCTTCATGGTACTACTGGTCTTAAAGATAAATTAACTCATGCAGGAATTTATGGTATTGATATGTCTATTAATACAATAGAAGATTTCTTAGAGATTGATATTCCTTATTACATTAGAGTTAATTTTGATAGTGTTATTAAACTAGTAGATACTATTGATGGTGTTGATGTTAATAATGATGTAGCATTCCAAGGTAGAACTAGATACTTTGAAAAAGGTATGATTCATTTAAATGGGAAAGAAGCTTTAGAATATGCTAGAGAACGTAAGAAGATGCCTAATGGAGATAATACTAGAGGAGAACATCAAGAAAGAATTATTGAAGCTATTATTACTAAGATTTCTAGTAGTAAAGAATTACTTAAAGATTATGGTAATATCTTAGATGATTTAAAAGATTTATTTCAAACTAATATTCCTACTGATACTATAAAAAAATATGTTAGAGATCAAATAGATACTATGAGTAAATGGAGTGTTCATAGAGAAGCTGTTACTGGTACTGCTGCTTCTACTTATAGGGAAACTTATTCTATGCCAGGTATGAGATTATATGTAACGATACCTGATGAAGAAAGTAGAAAAGATGCATCTAATAGAATTAATGAATTGTTGGAGAAGGTGTCAAATGAAAAAGACTAAGGATAAGACTAAGAAACATCATATTAGTAAATTAAATATATTAAGTATTATTGCAGTTATTGTATTTAGTATATTTTTATATTTCTTATTTAGTATTAATATTTTACCTACTAAATATTTAATACTTATTATTTTAGTAATTTCTATACTTATTATTTTATCTATTGTATTTATTAATTTAAAGAAGAAAGTAGTTAAAGTAATTGGTGTTGTTTTAATAATTATTTCTATTATTTTAAGTGGTGTAGGTAGTTATTATTTATATTATGGAAATGAGTTTTTAAATGAGTCTTTTAGTAATGTAAAAAAAGAGATATCTACTTATTATATTGTTACTAATAAAGAGAATAAATATAAGAAGAAAGATATTAAAGGTACTATTTATTATTATAAAAATAGTAGTAATATTAAGAAGGTTTTAAAAGAGGTAGAAAGTGAGTTTTCTATTAAGAGTTCTTCTTATGATAATGTTACTACTATGGTAAGTGATGTATTAAATAAAGATATTGATTTTATGTTGATTGATAAAGCTAGTTATGATGTTTTATTGAATGTTAATGATAGTCTTGATAAAGATTCTTTTAAAATAGTTTATGAGTTTGATATTACAACTGATGTTGAACATGAGGAAGAAGAGGAGAAGAAGAGTAGTTTTAATATTTATATTGCTGGTAGGGATTTT
>CALVVW010000010.1 GCA_944364005.1 uncultured Bacilli bacterium
CACTCCTTAATCTCAAAAGTTTCACAATAACAATTAGGAATAGAAACAGTCAATAAATTGCCATGTAAATTATGATGGTTAATCAAATGATATAAAGCCCGAACTGGTGCACCATGAGAAACAACTAAAATATGTTCCCCAGGATGTTTTTTCGTAACATACTCTAAAAAATCTTTGCATCTTTCAAATATCTCTTGAACAGATTCAACACCTAAATCAGAAGAGTTTAAATCATAATCCCAATACTTTTTAACATCATAAAGATCTCTAGATTTACCAGTCAACTCTCCCATATCACGCTCTATTAATCTCTTATCGGGAAACGTCTCTACTCTATCACCAATCAAAATAAAAGCTGTCTCAACTGTTCTAACTAAAGGAGACATATAACAAAAATCAAAACGCACATCTTTAAGCTGTTCTCTTAACTTTTGACATTGTCTTCTTCCAGTATCATTTAATAAATCATTTGACCTACCATTAAGAATATTCTGATAATTTTGTTCCGTTTGTCCATGTCTAACCAAAGTAATCTTCATTATCCATCCTCCTAAACATCTATGATACTTATTAATATATCAAGAAATAATCATTTTAACAACATAACTACATAGAAAAACTATCCCGAAGGATAGCTTTTTAAAATTTACCAATAAAATATTTCTTCTTTCCACGTCTAATAACTACATATTTTTGTTCTATAGAATCACTTTTTGTAATGTAAAAATCTAAATCTGTCACTTTATCACCATTAACACTAATAGATCCATTACTAATAAACTCACGCGCTTCTCTCTTGCTAGAACAAATACCAAACTCTACTAAGAAATCAACTAAATTAGCTTCCTTCGCAACAAAAGGTTCAATACCCTTGAAAGCATCTTCAATCTCTCTAGCAGAAAGTTCTTTAATATTACCACTAAATAAAGATTCACTAATTTTAACAGCTTCCAAATAAGCATCTTCCCCATGTAAATCTGTAATAATCTCACGTGCAAGTGCCTTATGAGCTTCCCTTAGATGTGGATTCTCTTTATTAGATTTTTCTAGCTCCATAATTTCTTCTGGTGTCAAAAAAGTAAATATTTTTAAATAAGAAATAACCATTTCATCATCTACATTAATCAAATACTGATACAATTCATAACTAGAAGTTTTATTACGATCAAGCCATAAAGCATTTCCTTCACTTTTACCAAACTTATTTCCATACTTGTCTAAAACAAGTGGCATAGTAAAAGCATAAGCATCTTTTCCAGTTTTTTTCTTAATTAAATCAAGTCCTGTTGTAATATTTCCCCATTGATCAGAACCCTCAGCTTGTAAAATACATCCCTTATTTTCATACAACCATAAAAAGTCATAGCCTTGAATTAACGTATAGGCAAACTCTGCAAAAGTAATTCCAGTATCTAAACGTCTACGAATAATATCTTTATCAAGCATATAATTAATATTAATATATTTACCAACATCACGTAAAAAATCAGTAAGTTCATATCCACGGAACCAATCATAATTATTAACAACTTCTGCCTTTCCATCAAAAATACGACTAACTTGTGCTTTAATACCTTCTAGATTCTTAGCAAGTTGCTCCTTAGAAATAATCTCACGCTCTGCAGTAGGTCGAGGATCACCAATAAGTCCTGTTGCTCCTCCACAAAGTAAAATTGGATGATGACCAGCTTTAGCTAATCTCTTAGCAGTAACCAAAGATGAATAATGACCCAAATGCAAACTATCCGCAGTAGGATCAGTTCCCCAGTAAAAAGTAATAGGTTCACCATTTAATTTATCAGCCAAATCCTCTCCAGCAGTATCCTTAATCAAACCTCTCCATTGTAATTCTTCAAAAAATGTCATTTTCTTTCCTCCTCTAATTTTAAATTATATATTGCCTCTAAATCATATCCATAATTTAAATTTATTCTACCATTTCTTCTACTAGTAATAGATTTTTTTAAAATATAAAGTAAAACTAAATTAAAAGTCTTATACTCATACTCACAATCCAAACTATCACCTCCAAAAAAAAGAACAACTCGCCTATAAGGACGAATTGTTCGCGGTACCACCTTACTTTATGGATATCTCCATACACTTAAATATCTTAACGCGATAAACGTTTTTTCTCCAAATGTCGTAATTCATAATTATTCCTCTCTAGTTTCCACCAACCACTAGATCTCTATCAAAAAAAATAATTACTACTAACCATTTATCTATGAAAAATATAAACATATCATATCATAAAAACTTTTTTTTGCAAACACTTAAATTATTTTTTCCTCTTCTTAGTATTATTTTCTACTCTTCTTTGATTCCTAATCCCTCCCGCAATAAATTTATCTTCCAAAGCAAAGTCTATGTCTTCGATAAGCTTGTCCACATGAGTAACATAGGAAGTAGTCAAACTATGCTCAAAAACAGCCGTAATATTACCAAAAGAATCAACATAAATTCCTTCCATACCAGAAATATCAACTACTTCTTGTCCTAGAAAAGTAAGAATTCCATTAGAAAATTCATATTTTTTTATGGCAGAAACACATCCTCCACAAGACTGAGAAAGTATGAGATATCGTTTACTATCCCGCTCATAAATAGCAATTCCTTGAATAGCAGCAGGTAGATTGCGAGAAATAACTTTAGGCATCACCTTAACTTCTCTATCATCACTAGAATACTCTAGACTATAAGCAACCAAAGACCCTACTTCAGAACAAGTAGCAACATAAAGAGTCTGATTAAAATAACAGATTGTAGCAGCACTAACAATAGCATTTAAAGCATCTCTACTTCTAATACTAATACCATGATTAGAAATCACAATAGAACTAATATCAATAGAAGATAAATCTAACTTTAAAAGAGAAGTTCTTCTATCTTTTACCATAGCCTGCTTCATCCTACCATAAGAATAAGTATGAATCTTACCCCGAGCACCAGTAACATAAAGTACATCATGTAAATCATCATAAGCAACTCCACCAACATGAGCATGATGATTTAAAGTAATAATAGCAGTAAGAATTCCTGTAGTAGAGTCAAAAATATACACTCTAGAATTCCGTTCCTGAAATCCCAGCTTCCTCTTAAAAGAAGAAAGCTTTGAATAAGCAGTAACAACAAAATCATTGTTAGCAACCGTATAACCCTGTACAATATAACGATCTTTTTCTATTTGACCAAAATCAAAAGACTTAGACACTACTTTTTTCAATTTCAAAAGCATCACCTATCTATATAATATTACTACATAGTAAAACGATATCAATAAAATTGATATCGTGGAAAACTTATTTCTTTTCTTCTTCTTTTTCTAACTTTTTAAGTACTTCTTTTGTAACATCAATTGCTTTAAGACGTACCTCTTCGGCAGCATCTCTAAGTACTGGAGTGCCTTTATCAATTGCTAAATCAACTAACTCTTGTGCTTTATCTTTTAATTGAAGAGCTTTTTCTTTAGCAATTTCTAAAACCTTTTCTTTATCTAAATCAGCTAAATCAGCCTTGATTTCAGCAACTTTTTGATTAAATTCCTCTTTAACTTCATCCATATCAATATTTTTAATTTGAGCAACTAACTCATTCATTTTAGCTTTTAAAGCAGCTCTTGTTTCACTACCTTTTTTAGGAGCAAATAAAATTCCAAGCCCAGCACCAATTGCTGCTCCAGCAATAAACTTTCCTATCCCAGATTTTTTTTCTTTATTCATATATAATCCTCCTCATCCTTTTTATTTTTATTAAATATTTTAGAAATAACACTAGAAAAAAGATTAATCACCTTATCGCTAATCATAGAAATTCCATATCCAGTTTTATCTAACACTTCAAAAAAGCCATTAAAGGAATTTACTTTTTCCTCAACATTATCTACGATTCTATCTACTTTATCTAATACTTGAATCATACGTATTCCTAAAATAATTAACACTATTAATAATATAATACCAAATACATATAATAATACCGGCAAAATAGCATTTAGTATCTCCATAGCCTATCCTCCTATTCTTTTTCTTCTTCCTCTTCATACATAGAATCAATTAAATCAAACAAATTATCATCTGTTGCCGAAGTAGCAGAATTAGAATCTGACGTTGAATCTGAGACAGAAGCAGATACTTTTTCTTCCTCTTCCTTTGAAGCAGTAATAGTCTTTTCTTTTTCATCATAATCTTCGGTAACGCGACGACCAGTTGCTCTTTCTTTGCTAGAATCTTTATAATCAATATTATATTCTAACCCTAAATCTCTAAAATACTCTTCTGCATCCCCCATGGTAATCTCAGAAACACTAGGTTTTTCTGCATCATCACTTAAATCTACTAATAGATTATCATCATCAGATACTTTTTCTTCCTGTTTTTCAACTCTTTCAGTATAGCCCTCAATATCTGCAACAATATCATCATCTAAATTACCATATGCCTTACGTCTAACATCATCAACACTCATATGCTCTTTAGCATAACTAGTTAAACGTACTTCTTTTTTGGGAACAATTTCTTCTTTCTTATAATTTTTATCCAAAATACCATATATAGGAGAAATAATTGGTGAAGGTTTAAACCCTGTCTTTGCTTCTTTTTTCTCATAAGCGCCACCATATTCACGTATAGAAATGGCAGGCTCATGCTCTTTTCCTCCTTGATACAATACTGGTTCTTCTTTCTCACGATATTCATGATGAACTTCTTCTCTTCTACCATGATATAAATTAGAATAATCTTCTACATCAACTTCTTTTTTCTCAACAACTTCAACAATTTTAGGTTCAGCATAATATGAATCTTCCTTTAGTTCTTGATCTTCTACAGCAGGAAACTTAAACTCATGAGTATCGACCTCTTCTTTTACTTCATCACGTTCTGGAGTAATTTCAAAATCTCGATCTGTTGGTACATAATCATCCAATTCTTCTTCCAAAGGTTCTTCCTTTGTTTTTTCAGGCAATACTATCTTCTTCGCAATAGGTTTATTTTCATGTACCTTGACTGTTTCCTTAACCTCTTTCTTAATTTTCTCCTTTTTTGGTCTTGATTTAGTTTTTGGTTTTTCTTCAACCTCAACATACTCTTCTTCGAAAAGAGCATTTTTAATTTTATCAAAAACGCCCATGATTTCACCTCTTCTAATCTATTTCGTTAATTTCAAAATTATCCTTATCTACACTACCTGCTTCAACATCAGCATCTACATAATCTCCAAATTCCAAAACAGATTCATCAGAATTAGAATGAGATTCAAAAATGTTAAACGACTCCTCCTTATAACTTAACACATTATCTCCAATTAAGCTTTCTAAAACCTTATCATGAAATTTAACAGACTGTAATATATAACACATATTATTAATAGCAGGAACTAAATAATCTTTAGAAACATAAGCTTCAATCTTACTATAATTAAAAACAAATTCAACAAAATATTGATTATCAACTTCATTGATTTCCAAATAACCTGTTTTCTTATTATAATTTAATTTTTTTGAGTAATATGCATCACGATTCACTTTATAAGTATTCTTCACCTTATGAAAGTAACTAATCACATCAATATACAAATAATATTTAGTAGAAAAGCGATCACGTAATAAAGCATTATAATCATCTTTATTAACAATTTTCATTCCATTAGGAACATAATACTCATAACCATCAAAATTAACATTAGCTAAATTAGTTTTCTGGGACAAAATAGTATCAATATTGAAAGCAAAATCATTGTTACTCAATTGTTTAATACTACATCCTGATACTAATAATAGCATAATAGAGAGCAAAACTATTCTTTTTTTCATATTTCACCTACTCTTACTACATTATACCAAATTTTTACTAAATGTAAAAAGTTTTTCTACATCTTTACTTTATTAGACACTTTAACAGCTTCTACACTATAAATAGGCATTCCTTTATTAGAAAACCTATCTTCATACTCAGTTGTTATAAAGTCATCAGGAATATTTTGATGTAAATCAAAGGTAAGATTACGTAATACATATCCTGCTTCACTAAAACTCATTAAGGAATAACAAAATAAAGAAGAATTATCTGTTCTCATCCAAATATCTTTATCACCTAAAAAAATAGTTTCATATTTCTCTAAGAAAACCTTACTGGATAATCTTCGCAAATGATGTCGATTTTTAGGCCAAGGATCAGAAAAATTCAAATAAATACGACTAATTTCATGATCAAACACTTGATCAATTTCTAAAGCATCCATTCTTACAATAGCCAAATTCTTTAATTCTGGATCAATAACAGGTAAGCATTTCGCAATCACACTATCATATTTTTCAATACCTATAAAATTAATATTAGGATAACGCTTTGCATGTTCACGAATAAATTTACCTTTGCCCATTCCAATTTCTATATGAATAGGATTAGAATTACCAAAATAACTAGACCATGTTCCATAATATTGTTTAGGCTCTTTAATTAAGAAAGACGAAGAATTTAAAATTTCTTCTTTATTTTTAACATTTCTAAGTCTCATAACATCACATCCATCATATATTATAACAAAAATAATAATATATGCATATAATAAAAAGACTGGAAAGGAGTAATTTATGAACCAATTTCCATTTCCTTACATGCCAAATCCCAATATGCCACAACAAGCGTTTCCACCAATGCCACCAAAAGATACAAAAAATTTAGAACAAGAAATTGAAAAACTAAAAGAAGAAGTAAAAAAACTAAAAAAAAGAGTAACTATATTAGAACAAGGTAATCAAAATGACTATTTAAAAAAAGAGGATGGAATGTATATGTTATGAACACAATTTGTGTTCTTTTTTGTTGAAACAAAAGGATTTATGATATACTAATAAGGAAAGGATGATGGAAATGTTTAAACTAGTTCGCTTAAAAGAAGAAAAATATGAAGCATTTTTAAAAGACCAACCAAAATCACACTTTTTACAATCGTATGCCTGGGGCGAATTATCCAAAGTAAAAAAGAACTTAACACCATATTATTTAGGACTAATAGATGAAAAGAAGAACATAGTCGCAACCGCACTTTTACTTCAAAAACACTTACCCTTAAATTATTGCTATTTCTACTGTCCTAGAGGTTATGTAATAGATTATGAAAATGAAGAACTTTTAACGGAAATGACCAAACAAATTATTAAATTTGCAAAAAGTAAAAAAGCAATCTTTGTAAAAATAGATCCTGATTTAATATATAAAGACTATAATTATCTAGACGAAGAGCAACCTCTTCCTTATGACACCAACAAAATCTTTGAAACTTTAAAAAAATTAGGATACAAACATCAAGGATTTACCAAAAACTTTGAAACAATGCAACCAAGATATACTTTTAGAATCGACTTAAATCAAAGCTTAGAAGAAATAGAATCTCATTTCTCAAAGACCACAAAACAACGTATCGCAAAAGCAAAAAAACTAGATACCTATGTAGAAATTGGTACAGAAAAAGATTTAAAAGAGTTCTACCATCTAATGACTTTAACTGAAACAAGAAAAGATTTCGTCTCTTATAATGAAGATTATTATAATACATTATATGACATATTAAATGGAGGAGAAAATAGTAAAGCAACACTATTTTTAGGAAAAGTAGATATCGATAGAACTATTAAAAAGATAAAAGAAAACTTAAAACAAGTAAACAATCAAATATCCATATTACCAATTGATAATTTAAGTAAAAGTGCAAAAAACAAATTAAATGAACTAACAAAACAAAAAGAAAATTATAATCAAGAAATAAAAAAATATGAAGAATATAAAAAAGAATATGGCAACAACTTAACATTAAGTGCTCATATGATTGTAGAATATGCCGATAAAGCCTGGGTATTATATGCAGGAAATCATAATATACTAACAGAAACATATGTAAATTATTATACTTATGAAGAACATATTAAATATTGTAAAGAAAAAGGTCTAAAAGTCTATGACCAGTTTGGTACAATAGGTGACCTATCAAAAGATAACCCTAGATTTGGACTACATGAGTTCAAAAAGAAATTTGGTGGCGACTATATTGAATTTTTAGGAGAATTTGACTATGTCACAAATAAACTAATGTATTTCATTTTTACAAAACTAGTGCCATTCTATAGAAAAATGATAAGAAATAAAAGTAAGAAGGAGATAGAAAATGAAGTTAAAAATACTAAGTGAAAAAGAATTTCAAAAATTTGCTGATAATAATCCAGAAATCACTTTCTATCAAACAAAATCCTGGGCTCATCTAAAAAAGAAAAATGGTTGGATAGCTCATTACTTAGGACTAGAAGATAAAAACCACTTAGTAGCAGCAAGTTTAATTCTAGCAAAAACACTACCAATCATTAAGAAAAAAATGTTTTATGCACCTCGTGGTTTTTTAATCGATTATAAGAATAAAGAAGTATTAAAGGAGTTTACAAATCAATTAAAAGATTATGCAAAAAAAGAGCACGCTATCTTTGTAAAAATAGATCCCTACGTAGAATATAAAGAAAGAGATAATAATGGTGATATTGTAGAAAATGGTATTGATAATAGCATCTGTGTAGAAAACTTAAAAGAATTAGGCTATAAACACTTTGGATTCAATCTAATGCAAGATACCCTTCAACCAAGATGGATGCATGTTATTGAAACAGAAGGAAAATCCTTGGATGATGTAATGAAAGACATGGAATCTAAGACTAGACAAATACTAAGAAAAAATGAACGTTCTGGAATCCATACAAGAGAAATAACAAAAGAAGAATTACCATTATTTAAAGATATTATGCAAAAAACCAGTGATAGACGAGAATTTGTAGATAGACCATTATCTTATTATGAAAGTATGTGGGACTCTCTTCATGACGATGGAATTTTAAAAATATTAGTTGCTGAAATTGATTTTACAGAGTTCGAAAAAAACACCAAAGAAGAACTAGAAACAAATGAAAAAGAATTAAAAGACAGAATCTATAAAAAAGAACATAACATATTAAAAATGAATCCCAAAAAATACGAACAAAACAATAAAAAGAACGAAAACGAAATAGAAAGATTAAAAAAGCAATTAGAAAAAATAAAAGACTACAAAGAAAAATATGGAGATAAGAAATTACTAGGTGGTATTCTTTTCCTAATCTATGGAAATGAAGTACTTTCTCTCCATGGTGGAACACTTGACGATGTAATGCAATTCCAATCAGCATATACCATTCATTTTGCTGGTGTAAAATACGCAGTAGAAAACCATTACAAACGATATAATTTCTATGGTATTACCGGAGACTTTAGAAAAGAAAATCCTCTATACGGACTATACCTATTCAAAAAAAGCTTTGGTGGACATGTAGTAGAATTAATTGGTGAATTCGACTATATCATATCTCCTTTCTGGTATCATACCTATAATATTGCTTTTAATATATACCATAAACTAAAAACAATAAGAAAAGCTAGACATCAAAAATAATTAGATATATAATAAAAAACATCAGGGAGGTATATGTTATGGAAAAAGGAAAAACAACAACTTATGCTAAAATTGTTGTAGATTGCATAAAAAATGATGCTCAAGATATTAGAATGGGAGGACCAGAATATTTAGGATTTGACTTTTTTATAGACAACAAACAAACAGAAGAAATTAAAACTTTTATTAAAGAAACATTAGAAGAAAATAAGGTACCTTTAATAAATATGTATAGCGAAGATGTAGAAGAACAACCAGATTATCTATGGAACAAACAAAAAATAAAACAAGAAATAGAAAAAGAAATAGACTGGTATATTGTAGCAGGATACATCGATGAGCCAGAGGCAGAAACAGTTGACGATATAGAAAAAACATTAGAAAAAACTCCTAATAAAAACTAGAAGCTTTCAAAACTTTAAGATGATATGAAATATCATCTTTTATTTATGCTTAATCCATTTATCCAAACGACTACCAAATATTCTCTTCATAACTTTAAATCGATACATATAAATAAAATAAGTAATACCACCAATACCAGTATAAAGAACGATATAAATAAAGCTAATTCCTCGACTAGTAGTATCAGGAACTATAAAGTTTACTAAAAATAATACAAACACCATCAACATAGAACCACACAAAATATCAATAAAGTTTTTAGCAAACTCTTCATAATTAATATGATACTTTCTCTTCATTTGAATAATACAAATTAAGAATGATACAAAATATCCAATTAAACTAGCCGTAATAACACCATAATAAGCAGGAAGACCCATTTTATAAAAAGCACCAAGCAAATTATCATTTAAAAGAAACTTTAATAATACCCCGATAAATAAACTAAAAATAACTGTTTTATAATCCTTTAACACTTGTACAATAGAAACCGTAGAAGTAAAAAGACCAATCATAAAACCAACAAAAACAAAATAAGCTAACACACTTGGTCCATAAACACTATCTCCATAAAAAACCATCCAAATGTATTTAGACAAAAAGCTAATCCCTAACGTCATAGGTACTGTAAAAAATAATAAAATACTAAGAGTTTGATTTACTTTTAAATTAATATCTTCCTGATCTTTCTTTACAAAACTACTAGTTAAATTAGGAATTAAACTAACGATAATTCCCGTAGAAACAGCAAGTAATATCATATTAAACTTATTAGCCCAGGTAGATAACATACTCATAACACTCTCAGCATCAACAACAGAAAATCTAGCATGAGAGACAAGGCCTTGAACAACCGTAACCATATCAATATAACTATATAAAGATTTAAACACATCAATCATAATAAAGGGAATAGCATAAATGATAATCTTTTTAAATATTTGCTTATTAGTAATAATAGGTTCATTAACAGAACGTATCTTTTCATTAAACTTAGAACGATTTTTTCTCTTCTTAATAACTAAATATAAATAAGAAACAATTGCGCCGGCGGTTGCTCCAAAAACAGCAATACCAACCGCAGAAGTTAATGATAGTTTAAATACCTTTAAAGCCATAAAGCTACCAAGAACAATAACCAAAACACGTACTAATTGCTCTAACACTTGGGAAAAAGAAGGTGGTTCCATAAATCTATGGCCTTCAAAATATCCCCGGTAAATACTAAGAACAGGAACAACCAAAATAGCTGTACCAATAACTCTAATTACAAAAGTAACATCTTCTATCGTATTACCACCAGTTAAATCTCCCAGAACTGTCTTAGCTATCCAAGGAGCAAATAAAAGTAATAAAAGAAAACAAACAAACCCTAATAACAAAGCAATATTTTTACCAATAATAAAAGCTCGCTTTTTAGCATTATAATAACCTAAGGTTTGATATTCTGAGACAATCTTACTAATCGCTAAAGGTATACCTGCAGAAGATAAAGACATAAAAAGTAAATAAATGGTGTATGCATACCCGTATAAGGCACCGCCCTCTTCCCCTATAATAGCATGAAAAGGAATAACATAGACAATACCTAATATCTTTGTTAAAACAATACCTAAAGTTGCAATAAAGGCACCTTTAATAAAACCACTTTTTTGCATACTAACTTTCTTTCTCTTCTTCGCCATATACTTCCTCCATTATTAAAATCATATCACAAAATAAAAGAAAAATCACAACTACTTAGTTACAATTTTCCTTTTTTTAGAATTATTATCAAAAGCTAATAACTGATTAAAATACTCAAAGTCTTTTTCTGGCTTAGAATAAGTTTCTCCTAACAAAATAGCTTCAGGATACTTTTTATTTTCTAAAGATATAATAAACTCACTTTGATAATCCTGATCAAGCATATCCCAGTACTTTTTTCTATCATCAACAGATAAAGTAGAAAAAATAGAAGAAGCATTACTAACAAATAAATCTACAATAGTAATCTGATCTAAAAGATTATTAGATAACATATTACTAGATACATACTGCATCTCTTGAAACAAAGCTTCTATCTTTTCAACAGGATTATCTAAAACATTTAAATACTCTAAAAAACTTTGAAACGTAGCAGGTGTATAAACTTGCAATTTAGAAGAACCTTCTTTTACAGATTGAATCTCACTCTGTAACTTATCTAATTCAGTAACAAAAGAAGAAAGCGTCATATCAAGTGCCACTCCATCTAAAGTAGACGAACTTTCATCATATTGCTTTAAAATTTTAGAAAGTCTCTGATAATAAACTGCCTGCATTTCAATAGGAAGCTCTGTAACCATACTTTGAATATTACCAGTAAGTTGCAAAAAGGTCATACTATTAGTAACAGACGGAATGACTTCTTCATTTACTGCATTCATCATTTTTTTATCTTGATTAGGATTAACTAAATAAACATTCTGATTAGCATACTGTAATATCATATTATAACGTTCTACATCGTGATGTTCTTTAATATATTGATCAATTAAATCCGGAGAGGAAATACTATCACTAACCTCACCATCCTCAAAAACACAAAACGAAATAGAAGGATCCATAGAGCTTTCCAATCTATCTTTTTGTCTCAAAACGGACTTATGATTTGTATAATGTTGATAAGACATAATAGGTATACTAATACCAGTGGCAATATCAATAGCATAGCCTTTTTGATCAGCATCAGGCATAACAAACAATTCCACTTTCTCTGATTCTTTTAAAAGTCTCTGAAAAGCCTTAGAATAAGATTGAAAAAAGCCATGATACTCTAAATCTTTAGGAAAACCATCTTTATAATAATAAGCATTCATCTTATAAACATTATCGTAACTACTCATAAATACCACCCTTTTTTGCAAAAACTTTATCACCATCTAACTTACTATAACAAGAAACAGTATCAATCACATAACCTCTTAAAAAATCACTATCACGTTCTAGTAATCCCTGTTTATCACGATTTAATTGACGTAATATAGAAACAACTTCAACATCTCCATCACTAAAAGTAATCTTATCAATATGATTATCAATAACAGTTGATAACTGTTGAATAGTAAAATCATTCATAAAAGCGATAGAATTTCTTTGATCAACTTCATCTAAAATTATTAACTGCTGAAATAAAGCCTCATATATTTTATTTTGTACTTCTAAACTAGCCAGTAAGTTTTTAGGATATAAAGCACTTTGCTGCCAAAAATTAACAGAAAAATAATATAAATTTCGAAAATTATTAACAGAATCTGTAGACTCACATTTCAAATAATCAATATACGTATCCACCCAATTAAAATCATCCATATAAGACTTTTCTTGATTAGAAATACAACCTTCAATATCAACAAGTTCTTTCAAAAAAGAATTATCAACTTCTGCTTCGGTCTGAAAAGACAATACATTTTTATCAAGCTCTGCAATCTGAAAATCTCTCTTTTGAAGTATACTTTCCAATTTATTATGAAACTCTTGCTTTTTAGAAACAGGAAGTCTAGATAATATAATCTGTTGCCTAAGTTTTAATATATTAGTAAGAGAATTAGAAAAAGTAGAATTATCAAAAGAAAGTAAAATATTATGATTATCAAAATCATTTTCTAAGACTTCCAAAGTATCAGATACATCATTCTCTGTGTGAATAATTTCAGGAGATGGTAAAACATTATTTTTTTCAAAATAAGAGTTTAATTTAAATGGAAAATCATCATAATGCTTTTTATACTCTTTAATTTCTAATTTAGAAGGAACAATTAAAGACTTATCATCTCTAGGCATAAAGACAAAAAAAGAAAGTAAATCGTTATCAGTTCCCTCTCTACCATTTACCATAAGAGTAGCCTCTCCTGTTTTTTCATCTAACTGATAATAGACATAAGGAATTTCCTTTTTAGTTCTAACTTCACGTAATTTTCCATCCCTACCAAACTTAACACATAATTTTTCTAACATAGTATCACTAAATTGAAAATCATGAAATTTCAAATCATAAAAGATAGTTTGACCAAAATCTTCGATAGATTCATATCGGTCTTTCAAAGGAAGTTTAACACCATCTTCTAAATAAGTAGAAGAAACAAAATAAGTTTGATTCACCTGATAAGGACAAGAAATCGCCCCGGAAAAAATAGAATTTCTCTCACGCATAGTATAAGCAATTTTAATTCTAAAAGAAGCAGCATCCTGACTAGAAGACCTCACAAAACTAGAATTTGGAAAAAAAGAACTTAAATACTGATAACGTCTATCATAATTACTATATCTCTTTAAATATTGAACAACATCAGGAATAGAAACCGGATTTCGATAAAGATTAAAATCAACAACTCCATATCCAAAATCATCCAAATCACGATTTAAAAAATGCATAACATTAACAGGAACAGATTGCTTTGTAGCAGTACCATATTTATGCATTTTCCAAGTATAATTGGAAGTATCCACTTCCTCAGAAACATATTCAATTCTACTACCAATAATCGGTAATAATATAGCTGTTGAAATTTCTTGAACATAACCAGGTTTATCACTTTCAGTCACATATATAACATCTGAATTGTAAGGATCGTTTAAAATAGTAGAAGAAATGTCTTTTATCATATCCTCTTCCAAAACTTGACCAGATAAATAACAAAGTTTCGTACAATAAACTTGCATAAATAGCCTCCTTATAAAAGTAAGCATATTATACAAAAAATATTTAAAAAAGTAAATATAAACATTAATAATAAACAATCATAGCTGAAAAACAAAATACTTGTTCTTCACTAAAAATTCCTATACTAACCTGATATTTTATATCAACAACTTCCCCATCTAAATCTTCTAAAAACTCATTAATATCACATTCTAAATCCTTTTCATCTTCTTCATCAAATATTTTAACTTTCACTTTCATCACCTTATATATAGTATAAAAAAAGTTTTCAACAAAAATTGTTGAAAACTAGTACAAATCTAATTTAATAACCAATCGACAAGATGATCAATGTATTTTTCATCCACTCGTATACCTTCACCTTTAAAACCAATCACAGGATGTAAACCATCTTTATTATGAAAATCTGAACCTATAGTCATTTTTAAATTATGTTCTTTAGCAAACTCATTCCAAAAATCGACTTCATTAATTTTATTATTATTTTTATCAATATAAATATAATTAGATTCAATTCCATCAGCACGCATCTCTTGAACCAGTCTTAAAGTATCTTCAGGCATAAAATTGTCTTCATATTTATAAGCAACAGGATGAGCAAGTACCACTTTACCTCCAGCAAGTCGAATTAATTCTGCAGCTTCTACTGGAGTAACTGTATTCTTCTTAACATAAGCAGGACATCCTTCATTCATAATAGTTTCAATAAACTCACCTTTTTCAGGAATATGCCCGAATACTTCTAATAACTTTTCTTTATTATCAGGATTGCTAACAACATCTAAAGAAATATGAGCCTTAGTAACAGCTTCTATCTTGTCAAGCTCCGAAGTATGAACAACATAACCTAACTCTTCTAATTTAGCTGCAACTCCATATAAATAATCATGTCTTGCATTTCTTAAAGACTTTAATTTTTCTAAAAAAGTTTTATTCTGTAAATCAAAATTATATCCCAAAACATGAATACCACACTTCTTAATTTTAGTAGAAATCTCAACAGCAGGAATAATTAGAATATTTTTACTCTTTGCATATTGAAATAATTCGTCACTATAAGCATCCACTGTATCATGATCTGCAATAGAAAGAACACTTACTCCGTTATTAACAGCTTCATCAATAATTTCTTTAGGTGTCATAGCACCATCGGAACAATTAGTATGAATATGTAAATCAATTATTTTCTCCATGATTCAACCCTTCTTTCATAAGTTTTTTGTAATTGAGATGTTTGAAATCTTCGTTCAACAGATGCTGGAGCAACAGAATGCAAAATTTCTGTTAATTGTTCATTAGTTAAAGCATTCGAAATAATAGCCCTAGAAAAATTCAATTTTTGCATTAACCTATCATCTAAAGAAAACGGTGTCATCGAATATAAAAAATCCAAAACAAAATTATAAGCTTCATCATCATGTTGTCATGTTTTCCTTAATGATGTAGGATGAATAGGCAAATAAGGAACGTTTCCTTCTTCTATTGAGTTTGTAAAGCGAATGAAATTTGATCAATTAACATACTTAATTTAGAATATTCGATAATATGAATGTCCAAAGGAAGCATTTTTCTTGGCATTTCTCCATTATCTAAATCCGTAGCGATTTCTGAAACATCCTGAATAGTTTTTACAGGATCAACATCAGACGTATGCATATCAAAAACTTCGAACAATCGAGATAATGTAGTTTTAGCAGTTTCAACATCTTTATCATTACAAACCATCCACATATCAACATCAGGCAATCTATTAATAACCTTTCTAGGCTTTAATGAATTTTCAATTGGAGGACAAGGTTTACAAATTTGCTTCAAATCAGGCATATTGTAGCCTGTCGTAGATAAACATTTGGCACATACCCAATGTGTTCCTAATTTTTGAGCTTTATTAAACAACTCTTCGTTATAACGTATTTGTTCATTAATAATTGGTAGGTGACCATTCAAATTAGAATCCAAAGTATAAAGGGTAACCTGTACCAAAAGAACCACAATATCCTGGAGTTTTACTCATAATAGTATTAATAATATCAATATTTTTTAATAAATATAATCGCTTTAATTCTGAATTGGTTTTTTCAAAACAAGTTGATGCATTTGCTGCTTGCACACAAACATTCATAATATCCCCCTCTTCAAATGTGCTTAGATTATACCACATTTAAACAAATTTGTCCATTTGCCAAGGAAATATAATTCATAAGAAAGAAATACCGATACATCTTTTACCACTATTTATCATCTCTAAAATCAGTTAATATTTTTTTGTAAAACCAACGGTCTATCCTGCACATAAGGTAAACCATTTTCTAAGGCAATCTCTGCTTTTGTAAGTTCTTGTCCTAAGTAAAAAGCATGATCCAAGTTACTAATATGAAAACAACATCTATCACGTAGCGAAGTAGCAGTCTTGCCCTGATAAGACCTCTCTAAAACACCTTCTCTATTAAAGAAAGATACATCAATATTACCATTATTATTTTCGATAAAGAAATACCCTCTTTCATCCTCTTCACAAAAAGAAACATGACCATCAACATAAGGAGTAATATCCAAAAAATTTCTCTCATACACATGAGCAGAACCAGTAACAGTATTGACATATCCTTTATCAAGGCCTAATGCTTTACATAAAACATCTTGTATCTTTAAAATACCATATATATTTCTAGGAAAACCATTATAAACATCATTTGCTCTTAAATAAGCAATCATATACAATTTATTATCTTGCACAATTGCCTGATATAAATCAATACATGGAACTTCATCAACAAAAGTCTCTATCGCAGGATTCCAAAGTACCGCAACTGCTCTTCTCGAATAAAGTTTATTTTGTAAAGTTTCAATTAAATACTGTAACTGATCTACATTACTATAATTACGAAGTCTTTCACCATAAGTATATTGTAAATCATCAGGCTTATCTTTAGAAAGTAACGTATTAGCATACAAATTCAACTCTTCCTCTGTAATTCCTAATTCTCCTACCATAGAAGGATGGTTTAAATCTTCTTCTCGCACAATGATAGATAAATCCATAAGTTCCATTTGCTTCTCATCATAATCAGAAAGTTTCAAATTACCATAGGTACCAATAAGTTTCAAACTACGCATCCAAGCTTCTTTTACAGTACTAGCCCTTACCATAAAACCTATTTTTTCACTAGCCAAATTTTGCTTAGCTTGCACAGTTTCTAAAGAAAACTCTTCTACGTCATCTCGCCAAGAAGAAGAAATAGGCAATTCTTCTATAGTATCGTTTAACCTATCACTAGAAACAACTGTAACATGATTTTTAAAATACTCACAAAACTCATGAATATTTTCTTTAGAGAACTGAAATTTCTTTTGAAAACGTATTTCTTCAGTTTCTAAGAAATGTAAAAACTCACGAATACTATCACACATCCCAGGATGAACATCAGAATCTTCTAATAAAATTAAATGCGAAATCTGTGGATTTAAAAATAAATTTGCAATAATAAAATTAATACCATTCTTAGTATATAAAGGACCAATAGAGACAACTTTCTCCAAAGCCTCACTAGATAGTTCATCATGAATTAGTCTAGGTGTCTTCCAACCTGTAATAACACCAACACCATTTACTTTTTCTTCATCAAATAACACAACATTAGGATAATACTTTAACATAACATCACTCTTTCTAGTCTATATCAGAATAACATAAAAAAGCGAAAAAGATATGTTGCTTTTGCAACAAAAAAAAGAAGAATTAATAAACTCCTCTTTTGACAACTTTACTCATATAAGTAACATCCTTTCGGCATTATTTAACGACAATATTAACAATCTTTCCTTTGATAACAATCACTTTAACAATTTCTTTGCCTTCAAGGTGACGCTTAACATTTTCGGCATTCAATGCTTTTTCTTTAATTACGTCTTCACTATCATCAACAGAAATCATAATAGTTGCTCGAACCTTACCATTGACTTGAACAGCAATTTCTTTTTCTTTCTCAACTAGGCAAGTCTCATCATAAGTAGGCCAACTAGCATAACAAATAGAATCATAACCAAGTTGTTCGTTCAACTCTTCTGTCATATGTGGTGCTACAGGATTTAAAAGTATTAATAACAAACGATAATCTTCTTTTGTAATACTTTCCATATCATCATAAGCATTAGCCAAAATCATCAAAGCAGAAATATATGTATTATAACTCATTCTTGATAAATCATCAGTAACTGCCTTTATCGTTTTATTTTGAATAACAACTAAACTATCACTATAACCCTCTTTATCATTTACTTTTTGAGCCAAACGCTCAACTTTATCTAAGAAACGTTTACATCCCCTCAAAGATTCTGTACTCCAAGGAGCATCTTGTTGATAGTCTCCCATGAACATTTCATAAGTACGTAAAGTATCTGCACCATATTCTTTAACAATATCATCAGGATTAATAACATTTCCTTTAGACTTACTCATTTTTTGATTATCTGGTCCCAATACCATACCATGACTAACACGTACGTCAATCATTTCTTTATTAGGAACAAGTCCAATATTATACAAGAATTGTACCCAGAATCTTGCATAAAGCAAGTGACGAGCAGTATGTTCCATACCACCATTATACCAATTAACCTTTTGCCAATATTTCATAGCATCCATAGAAGCAAACTCTTTATCGTTATGAGCATCCATAAATCTTAAGAAATACCAACTTGATCCTGCCCAGTTAGGCATCGTATCTGTCTCTCTCTTAGCTGGCCCGCCACAACAAGGACAAGTAGTGTTTACCCAGTCCGTAATTTTTGCAAGAGGACTTTCTCCGGTATCAGTAGGTTCATATTCAGCAACATCCGGAAGTAGTAATGGTAAATCTTCTTCCTTCATAGGTTGCCAGCCACACTTCTCACAATAAATCATTGGTATTGGCTCTCCCCAGAAACGTTGTCTAGAGAAAATCCAATCTTGTAAACGATAATTTACCTTTTCTCGTCCTATACCTTTTTCTTTTAAATATTCAAGCATTCTAGCAATAGAATCTTTCTTATTAGTAAAGCCATTCAAAAAACCAGAATTAATCATCTTTCCATCACCAGTATAAGCTCCCTGACTTAAATCTCCACCTTCGATTACTTGAACGATAGGAATATTAAACTTTTTAGCAAATTCATAATCTCTTTCATCATGAGCAGGAACTGCCATAATAGCCCCAGTACCATATCCCATCATAACATAGTCAGATATAAATACTTCTACAGCCTTTTCAGTAATAGGATTAATAACAGTAATACCTTCTAGTTTTACCCCGGTCTTGTCTTTATTAATTTCCGTTCTTTCAAATGCACTCTTACTTTTAGCAAACTCCTGATATTTCTTTACTTCATCCATATTTGTAATAAGAGAAGAAAGTTTCTCTAAAATAGGATGTTCAGGAGCAAGTACCATAAAAGTAACCCCAAATAAAGTATCACATCTAGTAGTATAAACAGTTAACTTATCTCCAGTCTCTTGTACAGTAAAATCAACTTCTGCACCAGTAGACTTACCAATCCAATTAATTTGACCTAACTTAACACGATCCGCAAAATGAGTATCATCTAAACCTTTAAGTAAATCTTCAGCATAATCACTCATACGAAGCATCCATTGTTCTTTCTCTTTTTGAACAACTTTACTACCGCATCTTTCACATACTCCACCAGCAGCATCTTCATTAGATAAAACACTCTTACAAGTAGGACACCAGTTAACATCTTTTTTTGCTTTATAAGCCATACCATGCTTATAAAATTGTAAAAATTGCCATTGCGTCCATTTATAATATTCAGGATCTGTAGTAGAAAACTCACGGTCCCAATCAAATGAAAATCCTAAAGATTGCATCTGACCCTTAAAAGTATGAATATTTTCTTTTACAGCATCCTTTGGGTGAATATGATTCTTGATAGCATACTGTTCTGCAGGAGCTCCAAAAGCATCCCATCCCATAGGAAACAAAACATTATAACCTTGCATTCTTTTTACTCTTGCAAGTACATCTTGTGCCGTATAACTACGAACATGTCCAACATGAAGTCCAGCTCCAGAAGGATAAGGAAATTCTACTAATATATAATAAGGAGTTTTGCTTTTATCCCCTGTAACTGCTTGAAAACAATGATGTTCTCGCCAATAACTTTGCCACTTCTTCTCAATTTCACTAAAATTACGCATCTTTTGTCATTCCTCTCTTTCTATAAAACATACCAACTAAATGATAACTTAATAATATAACAGGTAAAACCAATATCAAAATTGCAAGTATTTGACCTAAATAAGAATCAAAAATCATCACAATCGATACAATAAATGCAATATCAAACGAAGATACTAAAGCAATAATCTGCAACAATTGTGGATAATCAACTTTTCTCATATTTAAGTGATACCGATTAATTAAATATTTCACTTCCATAGGATATTTTTTACTTTTATTTTTTTTAGCCTTTCTAACAATAAAAATTTCATAAACAAGTAAAACTAATAAAAAACATAATAAAAATAATATTAACTCTTCCAGCATAAAATCCTCCTATAAAAAAACGCCCTTATAAACATAAGGACGAATTATCGCGGTACCACCTTACTTCATAGTAATACTATGCAGCTTTAATGAGATAAAGGTCTAACCCTGCCATATTTAAAAGCTAATCAAGTTCATATACTACTTATATTTACCTTCCACCAGTAGTAAACTCTCTATTATAAGCCCGTATATTACTACTATCAGCAATATGTCAACATGCTACTAGTATAGTAAATTTTTATAATTTTTACAAGTATTTTCTAACTAAATTCACTAATATATTCAAGTAGTCGTAAGAACAACTGAATATACTCCTTAGAAAGACCTCGCTTTTTCAACTTACGTATCTGAATACGTTTTTGACTAATAGTATCCTTACCAAACATTATTTTAGCAATATCTTCTTTTAAATACGTATTAATTTGTAAATCTACCAAAATACTTTCAATATCATCATTAATTAGACGAATAGCATCAATTTCGATATCTCTTCCTTTACAATTAACAGTTAATTGTCCTACCGTAGGGCAATCGAAGATTTCTACAACAAAGTCATTACCATCAATAGAGGAAGTAATAGAAATTTTCTGAGAATTAAAATAAGCTGTAACATCCTGTGCCTGTTTTGTATTTCTAAACACCAATTTATAATTTCTCTTCTCAGGTACAATACCACTTTTACCATCAATAGAACGAATAATAACAGTATAATTATTACGCAAATAATTATAATCAATAGATGTTTTTAAGAAATAACCTTCCTTATATAAAGAGGTAACTCCATCATCTTCATATAAAGTATAAGTATTAGACACACCAGGAAAAATCTGAATTTCCATATCCGTTGGAAGTCCTACGTTATTATAATCACTTCTATTAGATAATGGAATAATACTTCCTGCATGTGCAAATACTGGATAATCTTCTTCTTTAAAGAACGAAACATATTTTTTATTCCCAGGAAACTTCTTTCCCGTTTTAAAATCATACCAAATACCATCAGGAATAAAAAACCTATGTACCGTACGATTCATCGTCAAATCTTTTTTATTTAAAATAGGACAAACTAATAATTGTGAACCAAAATAATACTGATTCTTATAAAGTTCATCATCATAAACCCAGAGATAATTATAGTAAAATGGTTGAATAAGTGGTGTCCCTGCTTTTGTATAATTATATGCTTCCGTATATAAATAAGGAATTAAACGATGACGAAGTCGTAAATAATCTGCCGCAATATTTTCAGTCTTTACATCCCAAAGCCAAGGTTCCCTCTTATAATATGGACCACGTGCTCCATGAAAACGCAATATCGGAGAAAAAACACTAAGCTCTAAATACCGAATATAAAGTTCGCTCTCTTCAATACCACCATGGTTACCCCCAACATCATGACTCCACCAGCTAACTCCGATATTAGCAGCATTTAAATATTGAAATGGTAATTTTTTCAAAGCTTCCCAACTAACTTCACTACTACCACCATAAAGAACAGGATATCGATGTGCCCCATAAATTCCACATCTAGAAAGTATCATACTTCTTTTATCCGGTTTTCTACCAGAATCTAAATATAAATAATGATTTAATGTCCAGAGATTTGTAGGATTACTATCACCTTTATAATCATTCCAAAAGAAATCAACGCCTACAGCCTCTAATGGATGCAAAAAAGCTTTAAGCAAAACATCTAAAATTTTAGGGTTTAAAGGATCAAACAAAATAATTTTATTATCAGTAACACCCAAAAATTCACTAGCTTGCTTATAGTATTGTTCATGAGGATAAAATCCTCCTTCTGGATTAATACAAAGTCCAACTCGAATACCTCTAGCATGAAATTTATCAATCATTGCTTTAGGATTTCGAAACAAATTACTATTAAAGGTATATCCCACTTTTAAAGCAGTGTAATCACCGACATTACGATAATGCCAATCATGATCAAATAACATAACCGAAATTGGAATCTTTTTCTTCTCAAATTTTTTTAACAACTCCGTAGTAGAAAAATCATCATAAGTAATATTTCGACTCCACCAATTACCAAGTGCATATCTTGGTATCATAGCAGGAGAACCAGTTAATTTAAAATAATCAAATAATGCCTGTTTAAAATCTCGATCATACATAAAAACGTAAACATCAATATGATCAGTAGGAGGATTGTCTAGAGTCCCGTCCTCCATAATTACTTTATTATGACTATCATCAATAGAAGCAAAACCATCTAAAGAATAAAGTCCACGACATAAAGACTTATCAGTTCCCACATCTACACCAATAAGATTTCCCATCATATTTCTAGCCTCAGGATGACCATAATACCAATCCTTATTGCGATCCCTTTCACGACTAGACAACGTAATTTTCAAATTTTTCATAGGATCAACTTTAGTACCTAAAAAAGGTTTCTGTTTCACATAGGTAAGCTGAAAATATTTCGTAGTAATCTCTAAAAATTGTGCATCTTGCTTAACCTGAAATTCAGGATAGCCCAAATTTCTGCGCACAATAAGCTGCGTAGGACGATCTACAAAAATACCGCTAGGTGAATACTCTAAACGAATAATTCTTTCTGTAATAACAGTAAAGCGATAATTTTTACCCTTAATTATGGTTTTGTCATCACTTTTTGCACGTGTATAATCTACTTCAAATTGTTTTCCAAGTGGATACATACCAACACCTTCTTATTATTCTAGTAACATAATATCATAATTTAGAAAATATTCCAAGAAAAAAATAGCAACCGCTATTTTTCTAATCATCTAAAAATATTGCATAATATTCCTCAAAAGAAATATCATTTTCATAAATATAAGTAGCTATTTTCTTACCGACATAACGATAATGCCATGGTTCTGCTCGAAATCCTGTAATCGCTTCATACTTAGAAGGAAATCTTTGAATAAATCCATATTTATGAGCATTTTCTTGAATCCAGTCATATTCAGGAGACTCGGCAAAAATATTAGAATTCCTACTACCAATATCAAAAGATAATCCCGTCTGATGTTCAGAAAAGCCAGGTTGAGCTACATAGTTTTTTACATAATTATCTCCATATAACTCCCGATAACTATCACATAAATCCACTTGATCTTGATAACTGCGATAACTAGAATTAATAACTAAGTCATAACCATCTTTTTTAGCAGCTTTATACATAGAAATAAAAGCATTAACAGCAATTCTTGCACCAGCCTGAGTATCATCTGCAGCATACTTAGAATCAACAGAAACTAAATCTTCAGGTTCATAATCTTCTGTCAAAGATCGATGTTTGTTTACTAGCATATCTATACTATACTTGGATACAATAATAGGATCAGCATAATCCTCTTTATCCATATCTAAGTTAACAGCAAGTACAGTTGTCTCATCATCTTCCCCTGTCTCATTAGAATAATCAACATATCTATCATAATTACGAAGTTTAGCATAAGGAACACTAAAAAACTCTTCTAAGTAATTAATCTTATCTCTTTCAGCAAAAAGGGTAACATCCTTATCATTACCATGAGCTAATATCATAGAAATATTATCATTACTATATCCCTTCTCAATCAAAGTATTAATATTTCTAATTAAATGCTTTTGATTTTGATAATCAATTTTAGAGTACTGATCACAATATTTTTCTTTATAATCATCACTTTCAAAAGCTGCATTTAATGTCTTATTCTTACCAACTGAAAGTACATATTCTTTCTTAAAAGAAAATAAAATCTTTCTACTTGCTTCTTTACTATATCCCAGACTAGTTAAGGAATGAATCTGTACAGAATAAAAAATATATATAGCTAAAATAGCACAAAAAACTACTCCTATAACTTTTAATTTTTGAAGAACAGACTTCTTTAATTTTATTTTTTTCTTCACTAGCATCACCTACTATCATAAGTATATCATAGAAATTGTAAATTGATATATTTTATGCTATAATAAATGAGCAAAAAAGGTAGGTATATTATGAAAGCATTAGTATTATCAGGAGGAGGCTCTAAAGGCGCTTATCAAATAGGTGCTTGGAAAGCTTTAAAAAAATTACACATAAAATTTGATATTGTAACAGGTACTTCTGTAGGAGCCTTAAATGGTGCTTTAATAACTCAAAAAAGTTATAGAAAAGCAATAAAATTATGGAAAAAACTAAACTTAAAAGTATTGTTTGGAGAAAATGCAATAGAAAGTAAAAAGAATTTAGACGTTATAAAAATGTATGGTAATAACTTTATAAAACATGGTGGCATGGAAGTAAAAGAATTAGAAGAGTTAATAGAAAGAGAAATTAACTATAAAAAATTATTAAAATCAAAAATTAATTATGGTCTAATCACTTTCAATCTAACAACAAAAAAACCAATTGCCATTACTAAAAAAGAAATACCAGAAGATTTAATTGGAGATTACTTAATGGCATCAGCATCTTGTTACCCTGCTTTTAAGCAAAAAGAAATCAAAGGAGAAAAATATATTGATGGAGGAATATATGATAATTTACCAATTAATCTAGCCTTAGATTTAGGAGCAACAGAAATTATTGCTATAGACCTATCTGCTCCAGGTTTTAATAAAAAGCCTAAACAAAAAGTACCAACTATAAAAATAAAACCAAATAATAAACTAACTAATTTCCTAAACTTCTATGAAGAAGGAGCAAAAAGAAATATGCAATTAGGATATAACGATACTATGAAAAAATTTGGTAAATTAGAAGGACATAAATATACTTTTAAAAAAGGAAGTTTAGAAAAAAACAAGAAAAAGAACTTAGAAACATTTCAATATATCTTTGAAGACACTATTAATAGTAAAAGAACCTTAGAAACATTTCAAAATATAATTAATATTTCTCCAACCACACCAGAAAAAATGATAAATAAAATACTGTTAAAACTAATAGAAAGTCTAGGAAAAGATTTTAACTTAGAAGAAACTAAAATCTATTCAATGAATAAATTCAATAGACTACTATTAAAAGGATTAAAACAAAATAACACAAAAGAAATAACACAAATAAGAATAATGATTGAAGAAATAAAAAGCAAGAAAAAAAACTTAAAAAGAAAAGCTTTATTAAATCCTTGGCGTTTCCTAAAAGCCTTATATTTATATACAATTAGCGAGGTGTAAGATGAATAATTTTACTTATACAAACTCAAACAAACGTTATCATACTCTAGATTATTATTATAAACAAAAATTTAACTCTAAAGTATTTAAAATTAGTTTAAATGCTGGTTTTAGTTGTCCTAATATCGACGGAACAGTAGGATATGGTGGCTGTATTTATTGTTCAAAAACAGGTAGTGGAGAATTTGCAGGTAATAAAGAGGACTCTATAAAAACACAATTTGAAACAGTAAAAGAAATGATGCTAAAAAAATGGCCAGAAGGAAAATTTATAGGTTATTTTCAAGCAAGAACGAATACATATGCAGATGTAAATACATTAAAGAAATTATATGAAACAGTATTATCTTTTGATAATGTCATTGGACTAAATATTGCAACAAGACCAGACGCAATTACAGAAGAATGTCTTGATTACTTAGAAGAATTAAATAAAAAGACTTATTTAACTATAGAATTAGGATTACAAACTACGAATGAAAAAACAGCCAAATTAATTAATAGATGTCATACATTAACATGTTTTGAAGAAATGGTAAAAAAATTAAGAAAAAGAAATATCGATGTAGTCGTTCACATCATAAACGGCCTTCCTTATGAAACTAAAGAAGACATGTTAAACACAGTAAAATATCTAAATAACTTAGATATCCAAGGAATAAAAATACACATGCTAAGTATCTTAAAAGATACAGCGTTAGAAAAATTATACCAAAAAAAACATTTTAAAGTACTATCAAAAGAAGAATATATTGATATTGTCATAAATCAATTAGAATTATTAAGACCAGAAATTGTAATACATAGAATTACTGGAGATCCTAAAATAGAAGATTTAGTAGAACCTACTTGGTTAATAAAGAAATTCTGCGTATTAAATGATATAGATAAAGAAATGGTAAAAAGAAATACTTACCAAGGAAAAAAAGCACAAAAAAAGGATTAATTAAAATCCTTTTTTATATTTTATCAGCCGGTTTTTCTACTGGTCTTGGAACAGGCTTAGGACCTGGTTTTGGACCTGGTTTTTCAACTGGACCATCTACCATTTCATGAAGTGTAGTACCTAATGTTGCTAAATTTTGAAGTTCACTTGGAACAATAATCTTAGTCGCATGACCATTAGCAACATCAACCATAGCTTCATAGCTCTTAAGTTTTAAAACTGCTTCATCCATACCAACATCTTTAATCAAACGTAATCCTTGAGCAGTAGCTTCTTGAATTTTAATAATAGATTGAGCTTCTCCTTCTGCTTCTTTAATTTTGGCCTCTTTAGCAGCTTCTGCTCTTAATACAGTACTTTCTTTTTCACCTTCAGCAATCAAAATTTGACTTTTCTTCTCACCTTCGGCTCTAAGAATAGCCTCACGTCTTTCACGTTCAGCACGCATTTGTTTTTCCATAGCTTCTTGAATATCACGAGGTGGTAAAATATTTTTTACTTCTACACGATGAACTTTAATTCCCCAGGCATCTGTTGCTTCATCCAAAATACTACGCATTTTAGTATTAATAACATCACGACTAGTTAAAGTCTCATCAAGCTCTAAATCACCAATAATATTACGAAGTGTAGTAGCTGTTAAATTTTCAATGGCACTAATTGGATTCTCAACACCATAAGTATATAACTTAGGATCTGTAATCTGATAATAAACAACAGTATCAATTTGCATAGTAACATTATCTTTTGTAATAACAGGCTGAGGAGCAAAATCCTTAACCATTTCTTTTAAACTAACACAACTTGCCACTCTATCTAAAATAGGAACAACATAATGTAGACCTGTTTGCATCGTTCTATGATATGCACCTAATCTTTCAATAACATATGCTTTTGATTGTGATACAATCTTAACCCCAGCAACAACTACTAATAAAAGTATAACTAAAATAATCAATAACCAAAACCCAAAATTCATTACTTCTCCTCCTCTTTTTTGACAATTAATTTTACGCCATCTATTGAATCAACAACTACTTTATCCCCGACATGAAAAGTATCTTCACTAACAGCAGTCCACACATTGCCAAAAATTTCTACTTCACCATAATGATTTGGTTTAATTTCTTTAATAACTTCTGCTTTCCTACCAATAACTCTATCTAAATTTGTAGGAATAGGTTTTCTATTCTTCTTTGCTCTTCTCACCATAGGTAAAGTAACAAATAATGCAACAACACTAACTACAACAAAAACCAAAAGTTGCCATAAAACAGAATCCGTAAAAAATGAAGTAATAAATGCTGCAACAGCTCCAATGGCAAACCAAATAGATACTAAATTAACTGTTGCTAATTCAATAAATAATAGTACTAAAAATAGTATAATCCAATAAATAGACATAAAACTCATCACCTTACTTAAATTATATGCTATTAAAATACTTTTTTCAACAACTTTTTCTTGTTTTAAAAAACAACTTATATTATAATTATTTTAAAGATAGGGGTAGAAAAAATGTTAAAAAATACTACATATAAACAAAGAACAATTATTATAGTTACTCTTATGTTATGGTCCGCTGTTTTCATAGGAAGTGGAATCACTATGCAAATGATGGATAAACCAAAAACCAAGACTAAAACAGAACTAAAAATAACACAAAAAAGAGTAGCTAACATGAAAAGTAATGAAATACTTCTAAAAAGTATGTCACAAGAAATTAATCAACCATTAAGTATGAATGTAAAAGATTACTTAGAAAATGTAGATGATATTGATAATACAATACTAAATGAATTAAAACTAGATACATCTATGGTAAATGTAAATCAAGCTGGAACCTATACCTATACAGTGACATATCAAAAGAAAACGTTTAATGGAACTTTTGAAATAAAAGAAAAGCCATTACCAGATATGGTATTAACATTAAAAAATCTAAACTTAGAATTAGGTTCTGCTCTATCTACAGACATCCAAACTTATATCACAGAAACATTAACGGATGAAGTAAAACCAAATGTAAAATTAGATTTAACTAATGTAAACACTGCTCAAGCAGGAAACTATCAATATACAGTTACATATAATGGAAGACTTTATACTGGAAATATTACAATATATGAACCACAAAAAACAGAACAAAAAGATCCATATGAACAGCAAAAAAAAGATTGTGAAACTACAGGAGGTAGTTGGAACAGTTCATCAAATACATGTATAAAATCAGATAATCAACAAACAAGCGACAAATAAAAAAGAGCATTGCTCTTTTTTTTTAACTTAATCCAACAATTTCATTATCGATTAAATCAATTTTTTCATAATTAGGATGTTTAGGCAATCCTGGCATTCTTAAAATATCACCAAAGAAAACCGTAATAAATCCAGCACCATGATACAGTTCAATATCACGAACATAAATAGAATAATTCGTTGGATTCCCTAATTTTTTAGCATCGTCTGATAAGGAATATTGAGTTTTTGCTCCACATATAGGAAGATAAGATAGATTGTTTTTTTCTAAAATAGATATTTTATTTAGTGCTTCCTCGCTATACTCTACTTTATTAGCATGATAAATTTCCGTTGCTAATTTATAAATCTTATCATAAATACTATCATTATCATCATAAAGATAATGAAAATCACCTGGTATGGTTAATGCTTTTTCTACTGCCAAAGCTAAAGGTATAGCCCCTTCTCCCCCGTTACGATAAGCCGTACTAACAGCTACTAAAATATCTTTTTCTCTACACCAGTCGATAACGACTTGTTGTTCTAAAGAAGTATCTGAATCATAAGCATTTAAACAAACAACAATAGGAACACCAAATTTTTCTAAATTAGAAACATGAGCCTCCAAATTACAAATTCCTGCTCTAACAGCATCTACATTTTCTACTAATATATTTTCCTTAGTAACTCCTGCATTATACTTTAAAGCCTTAATCGTTGCAACTAAAACAATACAATCTGGAGAAAGAGAAGCTTTACGACATTTAATATCTAAAAATTTTTCTGCTCCCAAATCAGAACCAAACCCTGCCTCAGTAATTACATAATCACCTAAAGAAAGTCCTAGCTTTGTCGCAACAATACTATTACAACCATGAGCAATATTAGCAAAAGGACCTCCATGAATAATAGCAGGCGTATGCTCCAAAGTCTGAACTAAATTAGGATAAAAGGCATCTTTCAACAAAGTTACTAA
>CALVVW010000011.1 GCA_944364005.1 uncultured Bacilli bacterium
ATTTATAAATTTCGTGTCTTTTTGTAGTGTCTATAATATCATAAAAATTTATAGTTGACAAATCTTAGAATGTCATACTTTTCATTGGTTACTACTTTATATTTCTATTATCTTTTCTACTCTAGTCCTTTTATATATAAAATATCTTCGATTGCTTTATCTATATTAAATGTTCCATTGCCTACTGGATAATATACAGAATAAAATTCATGATTATCTTTTTCAAATTTCTTTTTTCTTTCTTCTGATACTTTTATTTTTTGTCCTAGTACAATCGATGATACTTGGTTTCCAAATAATATTATTCTTTTAGGATTTACGATATCTATTTCTTTTTTGAAAAGTTTCAAATAGTTTTTAAATACTTCATCTTTTAATGGTCTTGCATCTACTTGTGTACATTTTGCAAGATTTGTAATATATAAATCATGGTCTTCTAGGTTTTTATAAACTTCTTCACAAAATTCTTTCGTCCAATCTTGTTTCTTTTTCTTTTGGATTTGTTCATAGATTTCTTCATCAATTAAATCTAATTTATAAAATAATTTCCATACATTTTTAGTACCTAGCCAGGGATATCTTGGACCATCCCAGGTAGGTTCTGCCGCAACATTTCCAGCGGTCGGGTTCATAAAGACAAAGCATAAGCTGGGATTTTCTTTTTTTCCGCCAAAATAGATTGAATGTAGCTTTTTGTCTCCATACTTTCTTTGTAATTTATCATATTTTTCATATAATTCTTCTAGCATTTCTTTCCTACTTCCTACTTTTTTTTGTTTCACAAATTTGTTCATAAGTTTTTTTCATATATTTTTTATTTAAAATATATTTTTCACCATGAATAGATAGGTCTGTTAATACGTGTTCAAAAAACTCGGCTGTTTTTTCATGTACTGGAGCAAATCCTAGATTTGCATACCAGTACTTTAATGGTTCTGTTTGATTAAATTTTTCTTTTTTATAGGTTTTTCCAGCTGCGATTCTATCACAGATGCTTTCTACTACATATTGATAAGGCATCATTACTGGTCCATTACTATCCACCCAGTATTCTGGATGATGGGGATTTCTTCCTTTATGATGGAGCCAGGCTTCACTTTTTCCTGTTTTCTTTTTACACTCAGAAATTGGAGAATGACTTCCTACATAATATTTTGCACCTTCTAGGAATTCTTTTGGTGAATATTTGGATAAGTCATGTGTTAGGCCTCTCCAGTATAGTCCACACTGAAAACACATAGTCATTACTTTTATCCTATGTGATGTTATTGTTATAAAGTGCTTGATAATATGCATATTGGTCCCTACTTTCACAGTTAATAGTATAACAAAATTTAAGAAAAATAAAAAGGTATGATTTTCTCACACCTGTTCTTTGTAGTTTTTATAAACATCATATCGTTCTTTTTTGTTATACTCTTTTTTTATAGCATCTTTTATCGCTTCTTTGTTTTCTTCTCTAAACCCTATGAATACTTGATCTCCAATAATTAAACATGGAACTCCATTTATTTCTTGTCCTAGATAGTTTCCTAACTCCGTCATTAACTTACTGTTATCTTCATTATACCATACTTCTAGAGTATATAAATCAAAGTAGTTATCATACTCCTCAGGAAGTGTGTTTAGATAACTAATTAATGCTTCACAGTGCTGGCAGCCATTTCCCCAGAAAAAGTAAACATTTATTTTTTCATCGTTATACTTAATATCATTTTCCGTTTGTTCTTTTAATGTTCTTGTTGTTCTAGAGGATGTTGATGCTGATGCTGATACTACTCCTACTAAGATTACTAATACGATTATTGCAGAAATTACTGATATTACTACACTTTTCTTTGTCATTTACATCATCCTTATTCTTCTATATATTTTCCAGTCTTATATATTGTATCATTAATTTGTAAATATAGGGAGTATTTTCCAGATAAATCTTCTTTATTTATATATTTTGTGACTACAATCCCGTTTTTATTTTCTTCTTCTGTAAAGATATCTACACACATTGCTGTATATGGTTTTTTACTAATTGGAATATTGTATTCTTTTATTATTCCATTTTTGTAAAGTATAGCTTTTACTTCTACTCCTCTTTTAAATCTTCCTTTTATTTCTAGGCGGTCTTCTTCATTTTTTATACTAATTTCATGGGATTTATATTCTTTGTCTATATCTTTCGCATTTGTTATAAAGCCAAATCTTGTAGTATCTACTTTGGTTTTTCCTAGACTTCCTTTTTTCTCTCCTTTTCCTAATGCAAAATTATCATTTCCATATAGAGGCATCTTTTCTACACGATAATTATTGGTTGGTAATTTTATTTCAAAAATCACTTTATCATTTAATAGTTCTACCGTGTCGCTTACTAGTTTATCTGCGCCAGCTAATCCCGCTGGTTGATTTGAGTTTTTACCATCTACATAAACAATTCCTCCAGAATGAATTATATAATGGTCTTTTTCTAGATAATCCACATCAGAAATATATGGTGAATAAAATTCACTACCTCTTTCTTTCCCGTACTCAAAGACTTGCTCTATCGTCATGTTGTCTGTGTCAATTTTATACATTACTCCTCTAGAATAGCTGTCTTCTGCAGATACATATTCTTCTTTTTCTTTTGACTTATTATTTCCATTATCAAAGATAAATACATATCCTTCTGGAGTAATCATTGCAGCATGTTGACTCCATTGCCATTCAAAATCTTTTCCTACTGGTTTAAAGAAATATTTTTGATATTCTTCACTCCAATTGGTAGGATCACCTATAATCCAATTTAATTTTTCTGTATCATAATCAATATTAATTACAGCATCTTGATGTCTACCTGATAAAGTAATTGAATTAGTCTTTTCGTCATACCATACTGAATTATTATGAAACCAGTCATATTCTACCCAGTTTTCACTTTTTCCATCTTCTGTGTTTAAGATATCCTTTAGATTAATTTCTTTTACAAGGTTTCCGGTCTTTCTATCTAGTTCTACAATATAGTCTTCTACTGTTCCTTCGCCGTTTGCAAAATTATCACTTGCTACTAAAATATTACCATTTGGCATTTCATAATAATCATGATGGTATCCTCCTGGTAGACTATACTCTACATATATTTTTCCTAACATATCCATCTCATATAGTCCAGTTAAATAGTATGGTTGATTTATTAAACGTTCTGTACTTACTAATAGATGACCATTTTCTAATCTATTAATTTCCCAAGTTGCGGTATTAGTTAAGTACCATCTTACGTCACCATTTACATCATAAGCACAAGTGTATCCGCTACTGGATGGTGTAAAGAAATATAAGTCATTTGTTAACTTACTTTCTTCTTTTTCTACTGATGTAGGTAAAATGAAATCTTCTGGTAATGCATCTGTTTTTATTTTTAATTCTTGTTTTTCCTCTCCACACTCGATTACTATGGTATTTTCTTTTCCGGGATATAATCCATAAATTGGTAAGTAGTGTGTTGTTTCTTTTTCAAATTCGTGAGTATAGGTTGTTAATTTATCTTTTCCTTTTATGGTAACCTTTGGAGCAACACTATCTTTTGTCTCAAAGATTACTAATGCTGTTAATGGTGAGTTATCATAGGGATTTACAATAATATTAGGGTTTTCTAAGGTATATCCTTTACTTGTGAATTTTTTCTCTAGTTTTTCTTGTTTGGTTATTAGACTATCACTTACAGCAAGTAATTTCCTTTCTGTTGATAAATTATTTAATACTAATAATGTTACTATGATGGCTACCAATATAATAGCAACTACTAGTAATACTACCTTCTTTATCCTACTCTTTTTCTTACTTTGTTTTTTCTTTGGCATATTTTCACTCCTCGTTATTATTTTAACCTAAATTTTAAATAAAAAAAATAAACGTATCGTTTAATTTAGTAAACGATGCGTTTAGTTACAATTTCCTGTTAATTTTAATGGTACTTTATAGGTTGTTAGTTTATTATTTGTATCTAGTAAATTAATACTAATATATAAGTTACTGTTTTTCATATTACTATTTGTACAACTAAAGTTTTCTACTTTAAATTCAGTTTCTGTTAACAACTCAGATAAAGTCTTTGGTGTTTGTTTTTCTTCTTTTAAAGAGCCACACTGGGATACTTTTTCTTCTAAATCATTATGACTTTCATAGAGAATACATTCCATACCAATATATTTTTTGTCTTCTTCTCCATCTAAGTATTCTATTTTTGATATATATATCGAGTTTTTGTCTTTAGAGTAAGCTGCTACTCCACTTACATCAAATTTGGTACTTACTGATTTTACATCACTAAAGTTATAATCTTTTGGAGATAGGAAAACATAGATAGAAAAAGATAAGACGACTCCTAGAAAAATAAGAGTTATGATATGCCATTTAGATAATTTCTTTTTTTCTTTTTTTCCGGTTAGAATACTATCGATATCGATATTAAATTCTTTACTCATTTTTTGTAATATTTCAATATCTGGTATTCCTCTTCCATTTTCCCATTTGGATACTGCTTGTGCAGTAACGTGTAATTTATCTGCAAATTCTTTCTGGGTCAGGTTATTTTGTTTTCTTAGGTTCAAAATAAATTTTCCAATTTGTTCTTGGTCCATACTGCATAAGCTCCTTTTCTATAATATTATATCTTTTTTTATTTTTGTTTGGTATAGTTTTTACTTAATTTTCACAATAAAAAGGCATTCCTGCCCTTTATTTTTTCTTATTATTAATATGAATTGGATCTACATGAATGACTGTTAAGAATATTTCTGGTATCTTTTTTGTTATTTCTTTTTCTAAGTGATTCGCAATTTTATGACTTTCAAAAGTTGTTAGGTTACCATCTACTTCAATTGTAAAAAATATTTGATATTGATATCCTACTGGTGCTGAATGAAAGTCCTTCATCCCTTGTACTATATCATGGTCTTTTACGATATCGTATACTTTTTCTTTTGTTTTATTATCTATCGATTTATCCATTAGTACATCATAACTTTCTTTAAATATGCCGATTCCTGTTATGATAATCCAAATAGAGATTCCTATACCTACAACACCATCCACAAAATAAATTCCTTGACTTCCTAACAGTATAGCCATTAAGTTTAGGGTTGTTACAATACAGTCATTTCTATGGTCTTTACAGTTTGCTTTCATTAGTAAGTTATTATATTTCTTGGCAATATTTCTAGTATAAAGATATAAGGCTAGTTTGGTTATTATTGTTATGATACAGATAATTACTAGCCAGATAGAAAATGTAAATTCTTCGCTTTTTATTAGGGTATTTACAGAATCTGTTGCCACTGTTAATCCCATTACAATCATGGCTATACTAATTAATAAAGAATAAATATATTCTGCTTTTCCATGACCTAGATTATGATCTTCATCTGAGGGTATAGATGCTATTTTATTACCAATTAATGTCATTAGTGAGGAAAAGATATCACCAGCACTATTTGTTGCATCCGCAATCATTGCTTGACTTTTGGTGATTAATCCTATTGTTCCTTTTAATATTAAGAGAATAATATTGCCAGCAATCCCTAAAATACCAGCTTTTTTTGCCTTATCAAATCTATCCATTATTCATTCCTTCTTTTGAATTATTTGTATCATTATACTACCTTTTTAGCTTTTTTTCTAGACTATACTTTTTGATATATTTTTGGTCTTTCTTTGTTTAAGACTTTGTATATAGAACTATTTCTATATTTTTTATCATCAGTTACTTCTTTTTCTACTTTTATAAAATCAGGAAGTGTGATTTCTCCTTTATTTGATGATGGTTCTATTTCTAGTATTTGTAGTCCGTGTTTAAAGATATCTAGTCTAAAATATTGATTTTTATATTCAAAGCAGTATCTCGTTTTTTGAACTGGTGTCTCTTCTGATAAATTTCCATAATACTCTTCTTCGCTAATTAGTCTTCTTGTTTTGATTCTTTCATTGTTAATAGTGGTATCTATTTTGGTAATTAAAGTGTATTTTTCTTCATCTTCTTTTCCTGTTTTTCTATAGATGTATTCGATATTACCACTTTCTATCATGTATTGTTCTATAGATAATTTTACTAATTTTATCTTTTCTATCTTTGAAAGGTCAATTTCCTCTACTAGATATTTTCTTTGTACCTGAGTTGGATAGGGTTTTGCCAGTGTATTGTAAATTTCTCTTATTACTTGATTTATTTTCTCATTAAATGAGGTTTCATTGCCAATAATTTTAAGATTTTCATGACCAAGCCAAGCTTCTAGCGTATTCTTATCTTTTTGTCTTGCTTCTTCTATGGTTTCTGTTCTTGCACTATTATTATCTAAAGTATAGAATTCTTCTTTTCCTAGTGCTGCTGTTCTTAGGTGAAGAGTTAGGTTGTAACGATTCATAAGGTCTAACTCTTTTACTTTAAATTCTTTTAGTAGTTGTTGCCATTCTTCTTTTGTTACATAAGCTTTATCATCTAATACTCCTCTATCACATAAAATCATTGCTGGTTTATTAGTTTGGTTTGCAACTTCATCTGCGATACTTTCTAAAGTTAATTGTAATTTTATTACTTGTCTTTGAAATTCTATGGTATCTATTGCAAAATTTCCAAAGGGTCTTATTCCACTATTAATTAAAATGGTTGCTGCTTCTGGTACAATTAATACTAAATATCCTTTTTCCGTAAATTCTTTTTCTATTTCTTGAATAGCTGTCGTTTTTCCAGCACAAGGGCCTCCGGTTAAGGCAATTTTTTTTATTTGGTTGGTCATTTATTTTTTCTCCTTCTAATATATACTTTCTTATGAAAACATTCTCCACAAAGTGGTACATATTTTACACGACTATTTTCTCCATCGATTGCGATATCTTCTCCTTCCATCGTAAATTTACCGTCTACTAATCTGGCATTAAATACTGCTTCGGAACCACAGGAACATAGTGCATTTGTTTCAATCTTTTTTACTTCATCAGCCATGGCAAATAATCTTGCTGTCCCTTCAAAATAGTCTGTTTTAAAATTACCTCTTAATCCAAAGCAAGTAACGCCAATATTCATTCTTTTATTGATTTGCCATATTTCTTCTACTTGCTTTGAATCTAGGAATTGAGCTTCATCTACTATAATATAAGTGCAATTAAAGATTTTTTCTAAGTTTTCCCCTGATAGTAATGTCTCTCCTGGTTGCAGTAGGATATCTACCTTTCTTCGTTCCTGTTGGCGATTGACTATCGAATCTTCTCCCTTGGTATCTTTTGCAGATTTTATCACTAATACTTGCTGATTATTCTTTTCTAAGACGTATAACATTTGAAATATTCTGGTTGTTTTTCCACCTTCCATACTTCCATAATAAAATATTAACTTTTCTTTCATTTTACTCCTCTTTTTCTTTAAATTTATAAATTTTAGCTTTCTTCTTTCCCGCAAATATTTTTTCTTCATCTGTTGGAATAATCATATCCATGTTTAGTATTTTTTTTCTAAAGTTTCTCCTGTCTAGTTTTTTTTCTAAAATGCTTTCATAAACTTTTTGTAATTCTGGTAGTGTAAATCCGCTCGGGAAAAATACTTTTAATAAGTTAGTTTTTAAAATTTCTTCTTTTAGTTTTTTGATAGCATCCGTAATGATTTCGTTATGATCATAGGCAAGCTGTGGAACTTCATCAATGCTAAACCATTCGGCATTACTAGTTTTCAGTGTAGATTTTGCAATTTCTACTTTGCTAGCATCGATTATGCCTATGTATGTTACAGCAACCATTCTCATTACTGGTGAACGATTCTTTTTACCAAAAACGTTTGCTAATTTTACTTCGATATGTTCTAGTCCTGTTTTTTCATAGATTTCTCGATTTAGTCCATCTTCTAAATCTTCATCATTATAAAGTGCACCTCCTGTTAAGGCCCAGTGACCTTGATAAGGATTGTTTTTTCTTTTTACTAGTAGAATCTTTAACTTTCCCTTCTCAATCGTGAAAATAGAGGCTATTACATGTATACCTTGATGTGCATACTTAGGATTCTTTACTTCCATGATTTGTTACTCCTTTCTACAATTTAATTATATGCGTACTATTAGACGCTTGTCAATTTTTTTCATAAAAAAAAGAAAAGTAATTTTACTTTCCTTTGCCAATTTACATTTTTTCCTCTGAATGACATATTTTTACATTTTATTTTACATAAAGTTGTCACTATATTCTGGATGTTTTTCCATCCAATGCTTTGCATAAGAGCAGCTTGCGGTTGCTTTTTTCTTTTCCTTTTGTAATTTCTTAAACAAGTATTCCATTAGATTTCCTGCGATATGCTTTCCTTGATAATCTGGATCTACATAAGTATGATAAATATCTATTGTGTTTTCATCTATTTTTTCATATTCTACTACACCAATTTCTTCTCCGTTTATTTCATAGATAATTTTATTTTCTTTTTCTATCATTTTCTTGCTCCTCACTTTTTAATATAATTTTTCTTAACATCTGTGATATTTTGACTATTTTCTGTACCACTATTTATGCAGTCTTTCCACTTTTTTTCATCTAATTTTGCATTCTCCGTTTGTATTCCATCTTCCATTATTTGTTTATTTTTATTTATCTCTAGTGACTTCTTGATATCATCATGATAGTAGACGTTTTCTGTGAATGTATATCCTAAGATTATAGAATTCATGGTTTTTACATATTTTCCACCAATTGCTTCATGAAACTTATTTGCTTTATTTCCTACTAGGCATTTTGTTATCATTGTTTTATATCCTTCTTTTACAAAATCTTCTAATATTTTAATTACTACTCTTCTACCAAGATGCAACCTTTGATATTCCTCTAGGATATAGCAAGAATATATTTCGCATGAGTCTTTGTAATTTTCATCTCTAGCCGGACCAAAAGAAGAATATCCTACTAATTTATTATCTACATAAATGCCATACGTATTATTTTTTTCTCTAATTGTCTTTTTTTGTTGTTCAATTCTTTCTTTTGTTTTTACTTGTATTTTTGCGATGATATCATCTGGAATTAAACCTTTATATGTTGTCCACCAGGTTTTTATATTAATATCAATTTTTTCTTCTGCTTCGCTTTCTTTTAATTTTTTAATTTCTATTTGCATAAACCCGTCTCCTTATTTTTCTATTTTTAGTATATCATATATATTTCTTGTTTAGGAAAAAATATATAAAACATATATTTAGGAAAAATGATTGATAAAAAAAATTTTGACCGAAATAATGACTAGTAAATGACTAAACATTAAAAAAAAATTTGCATATCAAAAAAAATTTAGAATCAAAATTTACGTTAATAATTGTTTTTTTTTATTTTTCCTAAATTATTGACAGGACAAGTATAGATTTCTTTTCATCAATGATATACTATATTTATAGTATTCGGAGGAAAATCATGGAAAAGACACTTAAAATAAATATTAAAAAGATATTATTATTACTATCCTTATTTCTTTATTTAATTTTTTTAGTTACTGGTATTTTTAATACATATCAGACTAGTATAGATAACAGATATTTAGATTTATATGCTTTTATTGAACCTCTCGGTAATTTTTGGATTGAAATTATCGACAATCTAAACATAATTCTTATCTTTTTAACAATATTTGGTTTAGGTTATCCAATTTATTATTTGTTAGATAAACATATGCTGAAAAAAAATAATATTATATTAGAAACACAACCTCAAATTAATAAGTCAAATACATTGTTTACTTTATATATGATAAGTTTTATTCCATATTTATATCTTATATATTCTTGTATATTTGGAATTAAGTTTGGTTTTTTCTTTAGTACATCCACTTATTATGGATTTAAAGCAATAATATTAGCTCTTTTAAGTGGTTCTATCATTCCTATTTATCCAATAGTAGGAATCTTTCAAATTATTTTTACTATAAGAAAATATAAAAAGTTTTCTAATTTTCAAAAAAGAATTTTAAAGTCTATGATAACTATATTGTTACTTTTATTATTAATTCCATCCATGTTGTATTTCGTTAGTGCTAAAGTTTCTGCCAATACGATATATAATCAAGATAAAGTTACTATTGAAAATTATTTAAAAGAGGAATTTGGTGAAGATTACTATGCTAGTATGAAAATAATAAAACCTTATCATACATCATCAGCATATCAGGTAAAAACTCCTCTCTTAAATGATTCATTTGAGATAAGTTTAAATGAGGAAAGGACTAAAATTATATCAAATTCTTTTTATAAAGATTTTGTACAGGAGCATAACTTAAATGCTAAATTAAGTAATTATTTAAATCAAAAATATTATTTTCCAGAATATCTTGATATAAATTGTAGTATTTATGATTTTGATATAGCAAATTATAATAATATTGACAATTTGTTAATTAATTGTAGCTATGAAATACACGGATTTTATGTTTCAAGAGAATATTATAATAAAGAGGAAATTATTGAACTTATAAAAAATTATTTTATCAACTATGATCAGACTTTAGAACCATATTATAATACCAATTCTTTATTGTTTCATGTTCAAGTCAATGATAAGGACTATGCAAGTATTCAAGCAATAAAAAATAGATATGAAGAGGGAGAAATTCATTTGATATTCAGTGGATATAATGATGGAAATGGTTATACAATACCACATGAAGAATTAACAATAAACATTTATGACACTGCAAATAATAATTAAATTTTACTTTTCACAAAAGATAGTCATTTGTAAAAAGATGATGTTTGATAGAAACGAAACATTATCTAAAATTAACAGGAGAAATTATCACTATTAACTCTTATTAAATAAAAAATCAAGACTACACTGATAGGCTTATTTTCAACCTATCTTGTAGTCTTTTTTCATACATCAGTCATACCTTCTATCATAGCTTCCTTAAATTGTTCCTTATTTGTATGCTTATATTTATAGATACAATAGTTACTTCATAGTTTCTTTATCTATTGAACAACTAATGATACTTATTATTTTATTAAGTGTAAAATAATATATATAAACATTACTCATAATTTTTATTAATTCAATAATATATTTTTCTTTTAGCAACATAATAAATAGTAAAATACGATTAGGACTAATTTTTACGTGTTTTTGTTTAATAAAAAAAGTACAAAATAATCACTTGTACTTTTTTCTTATATATCAATAATTCATTGCTTTCTGTTTTATTTGTGGCATTTCTTTCCTAGTTTGATTTTCTGTTATATAATTTGCGATTAACAGAGCTTCTTGTTTATAATTCATGTTAGCCTCTTCTATTCCTATTCTTTCTTGTAATAACGTATTTTGAATATTTTTTGTTTCACGTGACATATTAATACATCCGTGAAATGTTTTCAAGCCTACATCATAGCCATTTCTTGCAATATCAAAGTAAAACTGTGAAAAATCATTATTTAAGTCTGTAATTAACTCCTGATAGCTTTCCTCTGATGATGATACTTGTAGTTGTTCTATTATTTTTACAATGACATCTTTATAAAAATATGTTCCTGTTTCTTCTAAAGAATATCCTAATTCTTCTAATACATTTAATGTCTCTACTGCTAATTTTTCTCTTTCTGTTAAATTTTCTACTGATATATTTCCTTCTTTATAAGTACTGTATTTTTTTGGCATATCTTCAACATAAAATAATGGTTGATGATTTACTAAATATATACCAGTATCTTTTTGTAAATTATTTTGCATGTTTCTCTCTCCTTTATTTTACTTTATGCTTTGCAAAATAAAAAAGCACAAAGTCTACTGCTATTGCTTAGCGACTCCGTACTTACTGCTTTGTTCGTGTAGGTTTTATCCCGAGATAGCTCACATAATTGTTTATATCTCCTCGCTTGCCTCTTCATTATAGTATATATTTTTTTACTTGTCAAACACTTTCTCGATACGACTATTTTGTAAATCTTTTACTTTATCTACGATATGTACCTTTTGAAGTTTTTTCACTTTTTTTCACTAAGTAGTTTGCGATTCTTTGATTTTCTTCTCTTGATATTTCTGTACCAAAGGAAAGGCCCTTTTCTTCTACAAATTGTTGATATGCATTAAATGTCCATTGCCCTATACCGTTTTGGTTTCTGATTTCTGATTCTGTTAATTGAATAAAATGTGCAAGACATACTAAAGGTTGCCCTGGTTGTTGTTCTCTTCTTTCTACTGCAAAATTGGTACCTAATTCATTCTTTTGCCATGCAAATTTATTATAAAGTAAGATACTTAACGGATATGCTGCTGAACGTGGACCTATTTGTTTAATCTCCTCAAAGAAATCTTCCATTGGTGTTAATAAAAGTTCTTTTTTACTTTCTAATTCAGGATCATTAAATATTGTTCCTTGTTCGTTTAGCTCTGGTAGTTTGTTTAGATAATCTCTTATTTGTCTAAGATGATCTAAATCGTTATTATTTATATCTCTTTCCATTATTTTTAAAATTTGATTATATTCTGTTTGATTCATATCAATCATCCTTTCTTGTATATTTTTGTGTGTTACTTATTTTTTTATCCAATGCTTCCATTACTTTTCCAATGCTATCATAGATAACTAAATTGCATTTACTATCATATGGTGTCTTTTCTTTATTAATTAATATTAAGTTTTTACCTTGAAAATAATTAAGCAATCCTGCAGCAGGATACACGTTTAGAGACGTTCCACCAATAATTAATGTATCTGCCTTAGATATCTCTTTTATTGCTTTTTTTAATATTTCGGTCTCTAAAGGCTCCTCATATAATACCACATCTGGCTTTATTATTCCACCACAACTACATTTTGGAATATTTTCTTTAGAGAAAACGTACTCTGCATCATAAAATTTGTTGCATTTCATACAATAATTTCTGAGTATAGAACCATGTAGTTCTAATACATTTTTGGAACCGGCTCTTTGATGAAATCCATCAATATTTTGAGTAATAATCGCTTTTAATAGTCCTTTTTCTTCTAGTTTGGCTAACACATAATGAGTAATGTTAGGTTTATAATTTAAACTATTCATTTTATCCTTATAGAATTTATAAAACTCTTCTGTGTTTTCTAAAAAGAAATGATGAGATAATATCTCTTCTGGAGGATAGTCATATTTTTCATGATAAAGTCCATCTTTACTTCTAAAGTCTTTTAGACCACTTTCTGTCGATACTCCTGCTCCTCCAAAAAAGACAATATAATTTGACTTTTTTATAATAGTTTCAAGTTCTTTTATTTTATCCATTTTATCACTTCTATTTCTTTTTTATAGCAACTTTTCCTTTATATGACTTTTCTATGTTAAACTCTCGATTAGGTAATATATTAGCTGAAATTCCCATTTCTTCAATAATTTTCTTTACTTGCCCGGGTTTTAAATTTCTTGGGTCTAATCCGTTAATCATTAAAACCATCTTATCTTCTAAAACAATTACTCCTAAAATATTTCTTCCATCTAATGAGTGACTTAATGTTTTATAGGTTTCATCATATTTTAGGCTAATTGCTCCTTCTACTAAGGGATAATAATCACAGCTAGTATTTCCTAATGCTATACTTTCTTGAAGAGCATCTCTTAATACATATTCTTCTCTTGCAAACCAGAGTTCAGGAATATTTTCGTCTATTGTTTCTTGTGGAACAGGGATTAATAATTCCTCTAGATAGTCTTTTTTCATTTCCTTTTTAAAGGATACTTCATGATATTGTAGCCCTTTTTCCTCTAAATAATTTCTGATATCTTCTGCAGATGCTGCTCCGTCTTTTTGTAGTAATATTACAGCATCATTATCTTTGCCAATATAATATAATTCTGTGTCAAATTGTCTTCCTACCGTTTGACCGTTTAATTGAAAAATACTATTTAGATTTGTAAAAAGAATCAAATCGCCTTGATCTGTTTTAATATTTTTTAAGGCTGTATATAGTTCTTCTGGATGCTTTTGAATTGCCCAGACATCTAGTGTTTTATTCATTTTCAGTCTCCTCACCTTTTTGTTAGTACTTTGTTTTTCATTGTCGCAACATATAATCTAGAGCAATCTTCTATTTTTGCTTCTTGTTGTAACTCTTGTGCGCTAGTTTGGTAAATGATATTTCCTTGTTCTATTATTTCTCCCGTGTTATCCAAAAACATAGCATTGCAAGCAGAATCTACAATAATATCATCTTTTTTGGCATAGGCATGTAAATGGCTACCTGTAAACAAGTTTGGCTCTGCAACAACAACGGCTTGATACTCAGGATTTTCCTCTACAAATTCTTCTGTACGCTCGAAACACATTTCTGTTAGTTTCCTTTTTAACACCAAAGATGTAGGTTCGTCTTTAAAATAATCACTTGCTTTCCTTAATTTTACTGTACCTAGGGTTGTAGCGATTTCATAGATTCCATTATCTAATGTTACATCTTTTACTAATGGAACCGTTATCATATCTTTTACTTGGTCTTGTTCTATAAACAGGTATAAAAACTCATGTAGTAAACTTGATTCTTTTAGTTTATTCTGTTTTAAATATAATTTTATATCCTCTGGTTTTTGTTTAGATAATAAAATATAATTTTTTAGCAATCTATCTTTTGTGTTTTTTTCTTCCTGATAATCTAAGCATTTTAAACCATTTGATGTTGCTAACCAATTAAAATACATTAAAACCTTGTTAAGTTTTTGGTCGTTTAAGAATCTATCTTGTTCTTCTAATTGTTCTGTCCGTTTACTTTCTTCTATCCACTTTTCCATAACCATATCCCCTTTTTATTGGTGCTTATTATATCATTTTTTTACCTGGATGTCAATTTTATGGCTACGGTCGTTTATTTTCTAGTTACTTTTTTCTTCTTTGTTTCTAGGTAATGACTATACTCTTCTATTGTATTAAAGTTTACTTTGCATTGTAGAGTAACATCATCTACTCCTTCTAAGTCTCCATACTTTTGATACATGATTGAAAACATGTTTTCTTGTATCTGATTTTTCTTTTCTTGTTCTATATCCCAGCATTTTAATTCATCTACTCTTTGTAGGCATACTGCTATTTGTAGTAGTTTTATTTGTTCTTTAAAGTAATCATACTTCCCTTTTTTCTTTAATTCTTCTTCTAGTTCATCTGCCACTTTGAAAATGTCCGTTATTCTATCATTTTCTTTATAATTTTTAGAAGATAATCCTTCTGTTATATCTCTTCTATAAAAGTAATTTGGAGTTGGTACTTCGATTACGGTATTAGCTTCTAAAAATCTAGTAAAGCTAAAAGCAATATCTTCCCAAAGACAATCTGTTAAAAATTTATAGTCTTTTACTGTATCTTTTCTAAATAGTTTGTTGCAGGTAGTTGGACTTTCTGCATAGATTGTCTCTTGGTTATCTATCGGATGTATTAGTCTGGGAGATGATTTTCCTAAGTAACTTAAGTCTTTTGTTCTATATTCATTTCCCTTTACAAATATGATTCCAGTTGTTATTAATTCTGGCCTGTCATATTTTATAGCTGCTTGATATAATTCTTCATACATTGTAGTATTCACATAGTCATCACTGTCTACAAATGTGATGTATTCTCCGGTTGCTAGGGTGATTCCTAAATTTCTTGTATTGCCTACTCCTGTATTTACCTCATTTTTATATACTTTAATATTTGCGTATTTTTGGGCATAGGTATTTATTATTTCTAGACTATGATCTGTCGATTTATCATCTATTACAATAATTTCTAAGTCCTTTTCTGTTTGCTCTACTAATGAATCCAGACAGTCTTTTAATTTTTGTTCTGAGTTATATACTGGTACTATTATACTTATTTTAGGCATTTTTTAAATATTATTGAAATAGTTTAGCATTGCTTCATTCATTCTTTTACTACAATTTAAGTCTGGTCTTATTACATTAAAGCAATGGTATAATTTTCCTTCCTCTTTCTTTTTACAGTAAAAACTTTGATGAGGATGATTTTTTTCAGTTAAGAACTGATCAAAGTCTTTGCAATTGGGATAGCAAACATCTTCTTCTGCACTCATTATAAAAACTGCTGGCATCTCATTATTCCATAATTCTTTTATATTTGTATATTTTTCTACTTCTTCGCAACCAGTTAGTATTAGCCTTCTATTTTCTTTGTTAAATGGTTTCATAAATGGAGGAAACATATCAATTCCTGCTTGTGTTCCCGTTAATCCTAAAGCTTTTATTCTAGCATCTGGTACTTCTACTTCATAAGTATTTCTCATTTCTTCATTATTCCAAAGCAAGCTAATCAATAATACTAAAACAGACCCTGATGAATCTCCTGTTAAAAAGAACTCTTCCTTTTGGTAATTTTCAACAATTTTTGTAATTCCTGTCATACAATCTTGTATTTGCTTTTTTAAATTACCTTCTGGTGCATAATGATAATTTAATGTTGCTACTTGGTAATGATATTTTGCTAAAAAAGCTCCATAATACTTATTTACTGATTTATCTCCTCCACAGAAAGCACCTCCATGAATATTAATGATTAATGGTAGTGCTTTTGGATTTATTTCTTTTTTTTCATATATGTAGTCATATGTACATAAATTGTCATTTCCTTCTTTATATGGAATATTTTTCTCTATTACGATTTCGCTATCAAAGGTCATATTTTTTTGCTTTTTATCTACATCTTTTAATTGATTGTTATAAATTTTTAATACTAATCTATTTATTAGACTCATACTTTCTCCTTTTTATTTTCAATAATAAATATCGAAGATTACTTTTAATATTGGTTCTGTAAATCCTATTTTTTCTAAATCTTCTTTTCTAGAATGTACAATTTTATCAAATACTTCTTTCTTTTCTTCTCTTGTTCCAAAATGAATTTTACTATGACAGTTCGGACATAGAGCTACTATATTTTGAATACAATCTAGATTAATTGATGGAAAATTTCTCTGGGCTGATATTGGTACTAAATGATGTCCTTCTAAGAAGTTAGGAAATATTGATGTTTTAAATGTCTTATGAGTCTTGTCATTTTCACAGCAACATTTTACTTGATAAAATCTGGTGGTTTTTAATTTAGGATCCGTTGGTATTCTACCTTTTTCATGATATGATTCATCATAGGCTGTATAAAAATCAAAGTTTTTATTTGCTTCAAACATCGTTTGCAATTCTTCTTCTGTGTAATATCCTATTCCTTTATTAATCTCTATGCTGTCTAGTCCATCTAATTCGTGCTCTGCTTGTAAGTCTTCATTTTTATGTGTTTGAAGTAGGATATCTACTTCTTCTGCAAGACGATACCCTTCTTCTGTTAGGGTGTATTTATAAGGCGTTGTATTTGTTCTATTAAAAAGTATTTTATTATTTTTTCTATCATAATTTGATACTAGAATATTTCTTATTGTCTGGTCTATAATATCTTGCTTTGAAGATAAGTTCTTTTGATCCATTAAGTCAACAATTGTATATTCTTGATAGATTAATTTAAACTTTTTTCGTGCTTCAGCTGATGTGATATTTTTATTTTCTCTTACAATATAACATAAATATTTTCTAATTTCTTCTTCATTTGACTTAAACAGTTGATATTTTCCATGTTTATCTATTACAAAGAAAGCATTTCTATTTTCGCTTCTTTTACTATCATCAATTGCATTACTTTCTAGAACTTTTTTGTAATCATCATAAGATATGTTCCATTGTTTTTTGACCCAGGTATATACTTCTTCACTTTTTAAATCTTTGGGACCTTGTCTTCCTTCTTTGTTAATAATTTCAATTATTTTTTTTACATCCATACCATCACCTACTTTTCTACTATGAATAAATATTCTTTTACATATAGTGATCTGTCTTTTAGATTTCTTGATGCTCGGTATACATTATATTTTTTTTCTAAGACTGTTACTTTCCCTATCTTTTTTAACATATCTGTCATTTCTTTTTTGGTAATAAATCCATCAGAATTATAAGATATTAATAAATATTTGGCATTTAAGTTTTTACACAAGTCTTCCATAGCCGTTAAGGCTTCTTTCCTTTTATTATAGTTAGAACGATTCCAATTATCTGGTATTCCTGATACTTTACTGATTTTTTTTGGCTCTTTATAATCATTTACTACATTTAACATAAAATAGTTTGATCCATAAGGATGCTGGTTATAAGGTGGATCCATATACACTATATCTATATCTTTTAGCTCTTTGGCTAAGACATTGGCATCTTTTTGGTAATTGATTACTTTACATTCAAAATTACTAAATATAGGAAAAGGAATATTAATATCTGCTGTAATACGACTTAGAGCATTTTGTCCTTCTCCACCGAATTGGCCTTTGCCTTTTTTATTTTTATAGAAGCCTTTAAATACGCCAGCTGTATTATTTTTTACTGATACTTCTGATAATAATGGTGCAATAAAATATGGTTTTACTGCTTCTGGGAATTCTTCTATTATTTTTCTACATGTATCAATATATTCAGCATTGCGTGTTGTGAAAAAGACTCTTTCTCCTTCTTTTATATTAGTAGAATCTTTGGGAGCATATAATTTAGAAATAAAACCTGGTTCTAGCTTTTCATTTAATTTTTCTTGTAGTAAATTATAATAGCTTACTAATTGATCCATATTTAATTCACTCTTATTTGATAAATAACATTTATTTATTGTTAATGAATAACTTTCTAAGTCATTGGTAATTAATGTATTGGCATATCTTTTTAAATATCTAGCCACAATTCCTGAACCTGAGAAAATATCCACAATATTTAATTTATCTTTTTTTTCTTTTTTACTAATTAATTCTACTGCTTCTCCAATAAAGTCTAATAGTGATCTTTTATTTCCTATATATGTAATAATTTGATTTGTTAAAAACTCTTCATTTTCGTATTCTACTTTTTTTCTAGTCATATCTTTCTCCTGCCTTTATCTGTATAATATTATATCATATCTTTTCTTCTAAACCGAAGAAAATCTTCCGTTTCTAGAACTTTCGTCTCATTTTGATTTTAACTATTAAACTTTATCTCTTCCTCTTTTTTCTGTTTTCCTAACCAGTAAATTCTATATTATCATTTCTAATAGAAACTAGACTCTTCCACACTTTCTTGCTTGAACTTTCTTTTTTAGAACATTTCATTTCTAATGCACTTGGGATTGATATCAATATATAATACATTTGTTCGTATGTCAACTATTTTTTATAAAGTTAGTAAATTTGTATTTTCACATTTTATTTTTCTTAAATAAAAAAAAGAATATCCAATTATATTCCTTTTTTAGTTCTTACTAATTTTATACCTTTTTCTAGAATTTCTTTAACTATAATCCTCTAAATAGCTTTTTAAATTTCTACTTTTCGCAAATGTTAGTAATTTTTTTAACTCCTTTCTTTCTATTTTTCGTATTCCTTCTGGACTCATATGGTATTCTTCTCCTAATTCTGTTAAGGTTTCTGCTTCTCCTTGGAGTCCATATCTTTTTTCTATGATTTCACGACTTTTTTCCGGAAGTAATTCTAATAATTTTAATAATTCCCCTTTACTTTCTTCCCTTATCAGAGAATCATCTAGAGAATTTTCATCCATTAATTCAGGGGATTGTTTAAATTGGTTTATATTGGTTGCGATGCTTAACAAAATTCTTTGCTTATTATCTTGTCTATATTTTTCACTAATAATTTCTTTGTCAATTAGTCCATCTAATATAATATCTACCATGCTAGGATCTTCTAATAATGTTTTTTGATATTCTTTTTCTACTTGGTGTCGCTCTAATAAATAAGCACACGTTACTCTTCGTCCACCGAACTCTATTAACTCTGAAAATCCATTAAACATTGTTATTCGAATTGCTTGCGTAATATAATTTATTCTAGAGCCATTTTTTGACATATCATATCTATCAATTGCTCGTATTAATCCTTCATAACCATAACTTTCTAATTCTTCCTTTGGGAATCCTGTTTCTTCTGATATTTTTTTTGCAGTTATTTTTACTATATAAATATAATTTTTTATAATTTCTTCTCTTATTTGTTCATTTCCAGTTTGTTGATATTCTATAAACTTTTTAGTTATTTCTTTTTCAGATAACAACCTTTTTTCTAAAGTTTCCATATTATCCCTTCTTAGTCCTGTGTTGTGCTTTATTATACTATTTTTTTATTACAAATCAAGTACATACATTTTATTAATCATATGTTTATCTATTATTAATTTTCAATAGTATCTAGTCACAAAAAAAAGCACTGCTTGTGCAGTACTTTTATTACTAATTATGTAATCTTTTATAAGTTAATGCTGTTCCAGCAACTCCAACGATTGCTAATAAACCAAGGAATAAAATTCCATCGCTTGTTTCAGGGTTTTCAGTAGTATCTTCTACTTTTTCTTGCTCTGTTGGAGGAGTAGTTGGTTCTTCAGCTGGTTCTTCTGGAGTGATTGGCACTACAACAACATCATCAGATTCAGCTGGCATTTTAGTCTCATCTGTGTAGAACTTCATTTGATTTTCACTGATAACATAGGCAGCTCCCGCAAATGTATCTTCTGTTGCTTCAAAATCCCAATCTTCACTTTCTAATTCTTCTGGTGTAAGACCATCAGTCCATACTGTAGGAGTTGTTGCTGTTTCTGTAGTATTTGTAATTACTGCTTCACCTGCTTTAATATATGGTAATTCAGTAACTCCAGATCCTTTAGTCATTTCGATTCCACCGAAGCCATTTCCAGAAACATCAATATCTCCGATTAATGTTACTGTTGAACCGTTAGCACTAAGTCCTGCATTTCCTCCTGTTAATGTTATGTTTTTGATGGTAGCTTCAGTTCTATATACTTGGATAACATATACTCCTTGACCATCACCATTGGCACCACTTCCCCAGACAGTGTTATCATAGACTTCACCTTTAAAAGTACCAACATATTCGATTGTTTTTCCATTACCATCAATGGTAACAGGGCGATTTATATTGATTTTTTTCTGTGTTTCAATATTATCCGTTAACGTGATAGTATGAATACTTTCATCTGCTAAAGCATCTAAAAATTCTTGTTCTGTTTTTACTTCTGCAATACCTTCAGCAGCATTAACGTTTATCATTGGAACCAGTACAAATAAACCAACCATAACCATTAAGGCACCTTTCATAAATTTTCTCATTTCTCTCTTCCTTTCTTTTTATTTTCGATAGATACCCCTATCTTCATATTTAGTATACCATAGATATCTATTTTATTTCACTTTAATTACACATTTTTTTATTAATTTCTCATCTCTTTTTTAATTAACTTAGCATGCATAACGATTCTATTACCAAAATTGTCTTTACAGGTTGACAGTGTTAACACTTTATCATTGGTGTTTACCGTTCCAGAAAAGTCTACTTCGCTCCTTCCCTTTATAGTATTTAAAAACTCTTGATAACTTTCTGTAGTTGAAAAACTAGGCGTAATATAGTAACTTTCTTTTGCGATAGTATAGACGCTAAAAACTTGCCACATTGTGTTTTCTGTTGGTGTTGATAATCTTATAATATGATTTTCTTTCTTGGTATACCAAGAACTCTTTAAAATATTTTTTAAACTTCCAAACATCGTTCCATTGTAGCGACTATGAGCATAAATAATTGTGTTTTGATTTAATTCTACAGCATTATTTCGGTAATCCATAAAGACCCAGCCTGCTTTATTTTCCGTTTTATCAAAGGCATGATTTAAATAATAATCATTATTTGTTGTTTGTACTATCGGATAGTTAATATTTGTTCCTTTTACTTGAATCCATCCTACTGTATCCGAATTTTTTATTAATAAATCGTTGAAATCTACTTCTAATAAATTCATTTTTATATAATCCCAGTAATCATCTGCTTCATTTTCTGGTGGATTAATTTGTTCTGTATTATCATTATCTTCTTTTTCTTTTACGTTTGTATCATCCACGACTTTTTCTTGTATTTTGTTAATCTCTTTATTGTCATTTAACCAGAAATATATTCCAATACTACCAATTGATAATATACTTAGAAAAAAAACAAAAAAAACTGCAATTACCCATTTTCGAAATCTTAGCTTTTTCTTTTTTGTTTTTCGATATTCTTCTCTTGTTGGTAATTTATCACTCATAGTATCACCTATTTTTTATTATATCTTAAAAATAGACAGAACAAAAGAGTTGATATAAAAAATATATCCTTTTCATTTTTCATACTCATATTTTACTTTTTAGTATATACTAGGACTGCATCATGATTCATGGAATGTTCATTCTTATGTAAATCATGCATTTTTCTAACATATTGATATGAGTATTCTGGTTCTTTAAATATTTTATCTCTTAATGCTTGTTTGTAAATTTCTCTATCATCCTCTTCATTTTCAATATCGTAAAGATATCCTGCGACAATTTTTCCTTCTTTATTTAATCTTAGAGAGAGATTGTCTATTAATTCTTGGTATCCTTGGAGAGGATTATCAGGATACATGCTATTGGCATAAATAATAAGATTAGATAAGGTGATAAAATCTTGTTTTTCTTCTATTTCTTCTTTAAAATTTCTAATATCTATATTTTTAAAAGTAAAGTCTATTTTGTCTCTATTATTTACAATATAGTTATAATTTTCTTCTGATAAATAGCTTAGTGCTTGATATAGAGCTTGATTATTTTCTTCGTCTGTTTCGTTAAATAACTTTGTTCGTATTTTTACTGGTTCGTATTTTCTAAATATTTCTTCCCAAAATAATTTACTATCTCCTGATAAATAGTTAGCTATTTCTTGAAAAATATCTTTATCAAATGCTTTATAATTATTTTTACAAAATTTTGGATAATCATGCCATCTAAAAAAATCTAAATATTCCTGGGGAGTTCCTAATACTGCAAAAGATGCTAGTTTTAAATTACCATAATGTCCAGTTAATGGATTCGTGTCTACTCCTATTATTTTTTTAGGTTTTTTTAGAAAAAGTTCTAATATATGATCAGAGCTTCCTTGTATTGTTGTACATTTTTTATTTTCTAAATTATATGGATTTAAGTATTCTTTCATATTGATTGTTGTGAAAGGCCAAAGTCTATAAAATTGCCAGTAATACTCTACATATTTTTCTTTTTCTTCTATCAAATCGTAAGCTAGTTGTAAATCTTGTTCTAATTTTGTCATACTATCACCTGTAATTTTTTTTATTATATTATGGACTTTTATAGTAATCTAAGACTTTTCTCTTTTTCATATATCTTACGATAAGCTTCATCCATATTTTGATAAATCTCTTTATTTTGGAAATAGAATTTTTCTATTAAATTGTTATTAACTATTCATTCTTTTAATTTTTTATCTATAAACAAACCTATCTCTACTTAGAAATGTATATATTATATCACTTAATAATCATCCCATCAATATTATAAAATTGTCGTTTTTTATATCTATTATAGAAAAAAGTAACAATATTTTTTTAGTTATACTTTATTTTACCCTGTTTAGTAATGGTATACCTTTGATAGTTTACTTCATATTATTTAATACATGAACTATTGATAAATCTGATATAGAAATATGTTGTAAACGTAAAATAATGGTAAGTTTCATCGCTTACCATTATCTTTTTTTGAAAAATATTACCTAATTATTACCTAAAAAATTTTTAAAGTTCTAAAACCCTTGTAAAATAAATAAAAAATGGAGCCTTTCGGCTCCTTCAGGGGGTCAAATAAAATTAGTCATGCAAATTTATAAATATTATATAATTTCTTATAAAATAAGACTTTTATTACTATTCACTTTTAACTATACAATGACTATTTTTAATACTTTTGGTACCTAGCTGGGTACCTATTTTTTTTGTATGAACTTTTGGGTACCTAAACAAATATTAATAATTTATATATTTTTTTAAATAAATTCTTGTTCTCTCTCTAATCTTTTTATTTCATATTCTACTTTGAAAATAATTTCGTTATTACATTTTTCAGCATGATCTTTTATTGTTGTTGCTTTATATTCTCCATAACTATCAAAATTGTCAAAATAATATATTAACTCTATAAACACAACAAACAAGTCAAAATATATGCTGACAAAACTTGCGTAATACAAATTCATATATTTTTTTATAAATCTTGCTACTTTTTTATATAAATAAAACTGTTTCTCATTGACACTAAACCATTCTTCAGGTAGTAAATGCCTTTCTTTATATGGAATATCTGGATTATTATATGTTGCTTCATATATGGCTCTCATCATTCTAGAAATAAATCCGCAAAACAAATCTGACATTCGTATTCCTGGTGATGTTTTCGAATCCATTTGTTTACTATTTAAAAATCCTGCTTGTTTTGCACATCTAATAATCTTATTACTTCCCTCTTTATCAATTATTAAATCAATTGATTTAATATTTAATTCTTTAGTTAATAAATTTAAACCTATATAAGTAGGCAAATAATTAAATTCAAAAGTGATTGATGCAGTATCAATCATATTTAAAAACATAATAATCTCATTCATAGCATTATTTTCTAATTCTTTTAGCGGAATATTGCCATTAATTTTCATTTGATTTTTAAAGAAATCTATTAAATCATTAAGTAGTTGATTATTTTTTTTCATTATATCATCTATAACATTTTGTGGCTTATAAACATTTATTGCTTTAGTAATGCTGTAGATAACTGCTTTTGTATTTAAAATACACGAACTCTTAAATTTACATTTTGAAAGCAAATATTCAAGTTTATCTATTACAGATATATAATATATAATGTTATATTGATTTAATAATTCAAAAAAATCACTATACATTTGGGTAGCATTATTGTTAAATGATGCTAAACCATATTGGTAATTTTTATGTTTAACAATATCACTTTTTAATTCTTCTACTGTAAATAAACTTTTATATTTATTTTCGAACTTCTCATAGTGCTTAAAAATTTCATGTTTATTTATTTTTTCAAATCCTAATCCCGTACTAACATAAGAATTAAAATAATTTGTGTCTTTTAAACTGTTTTTTGTAATATTTCTAGTATGAAAGGATTCATCGAAATAAAAATAACAATTTCTCATACTTTACCACCTATTTCTTAAGTTTTATCGTAGTATAAACATTTTTCTTTGTTCTAGTTATAGCAGTATAATAATTTTTAACATTTAAAGTATTTCCAATTATAACTATATCATTTTCTATTGTACTTCCTTTTGCTGATCTAATTGTATTTTTTGGTCCTAACCAATTATTCACTATGTCTGCAATTTTTCCACTTTTCTGACTATATAAAAGTGTTCTCTCTCCATCATCTAATTTATGGATATTTTCAATTTCAATTTTTTCCACCTTACTATTGTTATCAGTTCCATAAATTTGAATACCCAAATTATTCCTAATCCATTCACAATTAGCTTCTGGACATCTATAACTTTTATTTTGGGTACAATCTGCATCTAATGTTGCAAACCAATCTCCTCCACAATTAATATTTTGATTGTCATCACCTAATAAAATTAATTTTATATCTGTATTATATATAATCTTAGCAAAAACTTCTCTATATCCATTTAAATCTTGTGCTTCATCAATTAATATATAAGAAAATCTAGAGCTTATTAAATCTAATATCTCACTTTCATAATTTTTTAATAAATATAGGGATAATTCCTCTCTAAGCTTATCTGTTAGTCTTAACTCTGTTTTTGCAAATATATATTTTATAGTTTTACTATTTGGAAAATTTCCCATCATGTGTAATTGTTCATTTGTAACAGTCAAGTCAATACCTGTTTCCTTTCCATGATTACAAATCTTGCCGTCTTCTTTTATGTGTATATTTAAAATACCAATTAAATGTTTTGGTAAATTTTTTGTATCAATAAATTTCACTTTAGAACCTGATGCAACCAATGGAATAACAGAACTAAATTTAGGAAGCAGGAAGCTTAAAAAAAACGAATCTATTGTTTTTGCCAAAAAGCCACTATTTTTTACATCTTTAACTACACTATTGGTAAAAGCCAAATATATTCCATTTTTGTTTTCTTTTAAGTATTTTTGAGAGTATGTTGTTTTGCCACCACCAGCAACAAATTTAATTACCTTTGAACTCATCTTCAATATCCTTCATTATATGCCAATCCGAAAGATTAACATTATTTTCTATTAATTTTTCAACTATTTCTGTTTTTTTATGTTCTTTTGCTATAAAAATTGTTGAGTGCTTTTTATGTGGACATAACAAACTGGTATACTCATCTAAATATCCATTATTATATAAATCGGTTTCTAATGTATTTTCTATTTCCAATAGTTTAATTCGTTTAGAGCCGCATAATTCTTTTAAGTGATTAAATCTTGGTGATGATTCTAAGTTATCAGATAACGCTTTATCATTATCACTTACTACTATTATTTTTTTATCTAAAAAACTTGCTAATTCAATATATGGCTCAAACATAACACCTGAAACGTTCACTATAGTCCAATTTCTATTATTTTTGTATAAATAATTGTTTAATAATAATTCTTCTGTATATCCTTCAACCAATATAACATTATCAGAAAGTATTAGTTCACTTCTACCAGGATGTAAAAAGATATTTAATTTTTGCTGATTTTTTGAACTTAATTCTGATAATCTTTTCCCAGAGATATCCAATAGTTCTTCCATTTTCAATTCATTAATTACTACTGCAGAATGTGTTGTAGCAATAATCATCGTATTAGTAATTTCTCGTAATTCTCTAATAAGAGTTCTGATTAATGAAGGGTGTAAATGGTTTTCTATTTCATCAATTAGTATAATATTATATTTTTCACTCAAAGTATTAAGAATTATATTAGCAATACTTTTATATCCTGATCCAATTTTATAGTTATGAGCTTTATCTCCCATACTATTATCAACAATATATACTCTTTCATTGGAAAACTTTGGGTCTGTTATTTCTATATCCAAATTTTGATTAAACTTACTACAAAAGGCTTGAAATTCATCAATTTTTTTACTCATTTCTTTTCTAATTGCTGCTTTAGATTCTTTTTTTAATTCTACATATTTTTCTTCTGAATCAACAAAATTTGAAATACCTGTAGTTAAGTCATCAGTATATATATCTTCTATGCGCAATAATGGAATAGTATATAAATTAGGAATTTTAGGATCATCTCTTAAAATATCAAAATCTATATTGCTTCCATTTAAATAATTAATTTCCTTTACATATCTATCACTTTGAGTTTTTCTAATTATAACCATAAATCCACATTTTTTTTCTAACTTTTCATCTTCAAAATTTAAACTAGGAATAGAATCTGGTTCTAATTCTATTTTAATGATAATGGGCAAATTATCATTACTGTCTTTAAAATCGCTTTTACTTATTCTGTAATAATCACTAGTAATAGTGGAAAATGCAATTTTTATTCCATCTAATAAATTTGTTTTCCCCGAATTATTTTTTCCCACTATTACAGTTAAATTTTTATTAAATTCATATTTTCCTTCCAGATTTCTAAAATTTTTAAATTCAATACTTTTAATCATACTGTACTACTCCTATCTTTTATATAAGAAATAAAAAAACGCCAACACAAAAACTTATTAAATAATCCTGTACTAGCGCTTATATATATTTTTATAATCATTTTAATTTTATAAAAATTTGATTATCATAAAATCTCCATAGTGCTTTTTTGCTTGTAATAACATTTTCACTTGAAATAAGTCCATAATCTCTATACATTTTAGAGATTCCTCCTGAAAAATAATTTCGTCCTTTAATAAAGATTGAAAAAAAGGCTTCATCTTCAAATAAGATTTTATACTTTTTTCTATCCTCAAGTAAATTTGCTATTTTTGATGGTACTGATAATATTCGAGCTCTTACATCATTTTCCGTTATTTCTTTTTCTATAAATTCTTGATTAACAAATTGCCTATTATCTATATTTATATTTTCTGACTCTGCTGAAATTAATTCTTCTTCATTGATATAGTCTTTTAATTCTTCTGGACTAAACTTAGGCTCAAAAGTGAAACCTATGCCATTTTCAATACAACTTCTTAGTAAAGTTTTTCCATCAACTAATGTTACCGGTTTTGACGGATCATTTGAGGCTTCGTTTATAACATCTTTTGTAAATTCAGAAGTGGTTATTAACATCCCTTTATGTCCGAATGGAATTACTCCTTTTAACTCACGAAGTACATTAACATTAACTTTGTTTGTTTTATACCTTTTAGCCTGAATATAATATTCTATAGAGTCAGAATTACTAAAATCTCCAATTCCATTACGTAAAGCCTTTAAATCTATACCACCATCTTTACTCCTTTTTGTAATTTGAATTTCATCTAATCCCAATTTTCTTAAATATAATTTTAAAAAATCTTCAAATTCATATCCTGTAGCAAAACATTTATAAAATTCACTTAAATATTTTTCAATCTTGGCATCATCTAACTCATTTATTTTCATATTTGATACTCCTTACTATACATATAGCTTTTTCCATTCTTTGATTACCTTAAAACAATTATTATTCCATTCTTGATAATTAGCTGACTCTTTTGCTTTAATATGAATTTGCTTTATTAATTCAATAAAATTATTTATATTAAGATTTTTATCATATATAAAACTTGTAATATCCTTATATTGCTCAATTGTGAAAGGTATTACTGGAACAGGTTTACCCATCCAACTTTCTTTGTTTAATATAAAAAATTGCCAGTTAGTTCTAACATTTATTGCTTTTGAAATAAATAATCCATATACATTTTTATTTTTTTCTTTATCTATAAATTTTAAAACATGATCTATAACACTTGATCCTTCATGTTCCCATTGTTGAACACCGCTCATTAATGAAACTTCTGGAATTAATACATCATCGCTAGTATATAACTCTATATCTGGTGTATTATTTTTTCCCGGAGCAAAACTTTTTGGAGTTAAATCTTCTTCTATATCAAAATTCCTTTTTACAACTTTTTTTCCATTTATTGCCACTAATGATTTCCAGGTATTACATTCTAGCCATAATGCAGCCATATCTTCATTACCAGAAACAATATCATTAAATTTTTCAATTATTTCTTTTCTACTTTCAAATCCTTGTGATAAATATTTTACAAAAATATTTTCATTTAGACTTGTTATTTGCTTAATCAAATCTTCTTCAAACAATTTTAATTCGCTTGATGTGTTTATTGATTGAACTTTAGAATATAGCTCATTTTCATTTAATTTTAACTCTAAAGAATATTTTTCGTTTACAATGTGTATAGTTTTATTTAATAAATCAATTTTATCGATTATTAAATTTTTCCTTTCATCTTCATTTTCCCATGGCAAAATAATATTATCCGTATTTCCAAACCAATCCATATATTCATCTAAGCTTGATGTTTCAATTGTATGATAATTGTATTTCTCATTTAATAACTCAACTTTTTTTCTAGAATGTTCTGCAATTCTAATTTTAGAGTAATTTCCTCTACCAGAAACATCAAATAAATTAGTAAATTCTAACGATCTACTAATTGCATCACCCATAGTAAATAAGGTTTTTATGTCTCCATCTTTTGGAAAATTAAAATTAGATTCTGCAATATTTCTAAATATTACTTCACATTTTATTCTATCGTTTTTGTTTTCTAATTGATTATATTTTTCTCTAAATTGTGTAATAGAATCTTGTAGCAAATTGTAATCTGAATTGTCGTCACATAAAAATAAATAGGCCAATTCATATCTATTTATGTATTCTAAATTAATTAATAACTTTATTATTAAATTTAGTGGATAAACCCTTTTACCTTTTTCTATTTTTCTTCCAAAACCTGTGCATAATGAAGGAAAATTTATTTTTAATAATTGCTTTAGTAACATTTCTCCATCAAATCTATCAATTTCAATTAACTTTCCTGCTTTAGTAATTTTTATGTTACCACTAGTATCTACGTAACCAAAGCCAAAAAATTTATAGGTTGCTAAGTCGTTTCTTGCGTTACTTTCTGAATCGGCAGAAGCATCTAGAGTACCATTTAAATAATCAAAATATGTTATTCCATATATTGGTGATGAAATATCCTCGTTTTTCTGCGCATTAAAGTAATATTCTCTGCGTATAGGATGTATTTTATATCCATTTCTACTAAGTTTACCATTAGTATAATTCCAATTTTCATTTTCCAGATTTGCAAAACTTTTAAACCATTGCAAAGTTTTTATTATACTTCTTGGCTTTGTTCTCCATCCCCAACTCATACATTCATCTCCTATATCTCATAATTAGTTATTAATAAATGTTCAACATCTTTGTCATTTCTATTCATAAAACTTACTAAATATCTTTTATCAAACTTTTTTATATAAAAACCATTATCTTTATACAAATTATA
>CALVVW010000012.1 GCA_944364005.1 uncultured Bacilli bacterium
AGCCAACAAGAAATTGAAAGAACTAGCGAAAGAACAAAGGTTGGACTTGCTGGTGCAATTAAAGCAGGACATATTCCACATAGAGCCCCTTTAGGTTACACTAGGAAAGATAAAACTTTAGTACCTGACATGAAAACAAAAGATGTTGTCATTAGAATTTTTAATTTATATCATAGTGGTTTATCTTATCAAAAAATAAAAAATATTTTTAATGAAGAAAAAGTATTAGGAAAAACAAATTGGTATGATACTACAATTCTAAAAATATTAGAAAATGAAATTTATAAAGGAGATTTTGTTCATGGTAAAAGAACAAAACACCCTACTTATTACAAAGATGTTGTAGAGCCTTTAGTATCAAAAGAATTGTGGGAGGAATGTCAGGTGCAACAGAAAAAGAATTCTAGGTCTTATCAAAGAACACTTACTTATTTGTTCTTGCAAAAGTTAAAATGTCCTAAATGTGGCAGAATATTAGGTGGAAAAGCAACAACCAAGAAAAATGGTAATTCGTATTTTTATTACTATTGTAACGATTGTAAACTTACTATAAAAGAGGCAGTAGTAGAAGAATATATCAGTCAATTTATAGATGACATTGTGGAATATGATAGTGTTGTTAATCAGTTTTTCCTACCAATGATTAAGCAAAAAATAGAAAACCCAAAAGAAGAAATTGAGGCAGAATTAAAGAAAGAAAAAGATAAGTTCAAAAGAATTAGAGAGGCATACGTTAATGAGGTATTTACTTTAGAAGAATATGATGTAGAACGTAAAAAAGTAGAAAACACTATTGCTGATTTAGAAGAAAAATTAAGTGAGTCAGAAATCTGTGATGAGTTAAAGTTTACTCCTGAAGATATACTTATCAAACGAGATATAGACTATATCAATTCAATTAAATACCCTGAAAAGTTTAAAGAATATAATAAACGTTGGAAAGATTTTACAAGAGAAGAAAAAGCCGATTTGATTATGAATTATGTTGAAGAAATCACTTTAAAACAATTTAATAATAAACTTTGTGTAGTAGATTTTGTTAGATTTAGAGAGTCAGTCGCTAACTCTATGAATGATTTATATAGAAATGGTTTTCTTGATAAAAATGAAACAGCAGTATTTGGAAATGTAGTAGGCTCTATTCGTTTTAGTGAGTATAGAGATGAAAATGAGGTATGGCAACATATATTGAGATTAAGACAATTCTATGATGTTAAGTTTTACCAAGCAATTTATAATACAGAAAAACAGGTGTTTTATTTCGATTTTAAAGAAGATAATAAAGCAATTGTTAGAGTATTCCCTATGGAAGATTACCGTAAAATAGATCCTGATGTAAAAATGAAAGAATATGATATTGGGGTATTATATGTTGTTAAAGATGACGGAACTTTACTAGAAGATAATGAGGCAGTGTTTAAATATATTCCTGATAAAACAGATGGGGTAATTACTAGAGAGGAAATGGTAAGTGGAGTATCATTTGCAAAAGTAAAACCAGCCAATGAAATTGGGTTAGAAGAATGTACGGTGTATGAAGAAGAATAAAATGCGTGGCACGTTTTGTTGAACTTTGTTCAATGAAAGTGGCGATAGCATTTTATAGGACTTATGGAATTTTGTTTTATTGTGGTAACTTTAAAACAATATGGAATAAGTCTAAAAGGGTTCTAGGGAATATCCCTAGCCCACAGGTTATTTTGATGTTTACGTCAAAATACCTAGGGGGTTAAATATTTTGACAGAGGCAAAATATATCTATAAAAGGAGTGTGATTTTATATATGGACTTTGAGTATAAAAAAGAATTTTATAATTTGAAATATGGCAAATGTTATCTTATTGATGAGAAAGAAAACTTGTATCTTGTCTATGTTGATAAATGTTTTAATCACTATATTGTATGTTCTTATATTGAGCCAAATTCAAATGCAATGATGAACCAAGAGTTCTTTCTTACTTTAGAAGAAGCAAGAAAATATTTTGATGAAAAATAAAAATTAAGGGAGTTGAAAACATGAGTGAATTATCTTATTCACTACATCTAGGTAGTGATAAAAATAGAAAACCATCATCAAGAAATATGGCAAAGAGTAATGCTTCTGGCACCACTTCTCTATCAAACAATGCAATTCAAAATGCGAGAGGTTTATCAAGAGTTGATAAACACAATTACCGTAAATATGATAATAATACAGAACTAATCGAAATAATAAGAGGTACTTTTTCTCTTTATGATGATGTCAAAAAACTTTATGAAGAAGAATTTAAAGAGGCAGTAGATGAATATAATTCTAGGCAAACAAGAGATGATAGAAAGATTACTGATTATTTCAAAAAGATAAGTGATAATTCTAAAAATGACCTTGCTTGTGAAATTATTATCGAACTTGGAGATAAAAAATATTGGGATACGAAAGATGATAAATTCAAACATAAAATGACTAATGTTTTCAAAGAACAAGTGAGTGATTTAGAAGAACAATTACCAAATTTCAAAATAGCCAGTGCGATTATTCATTATGACGAAACTAGTCCACATCTTCACATTGTTGGTGTACCAATAAAATATAAAAATAAAAATGGTATGAAAAAACAGGTTGGCAAAGGAGATGTTTTTACAAGAGATAGTCTTCGCAGACTACAAGATAAGATGAGAACTCTATGTATTGCTAGTTTTAATAAAGAATATGGGTTAAATGACATTTTGAAAAAGAAAGAAAAAGGCAGAAACAAAGATATAAATGTCATAGATATGGGAAATTATCAAACCATGAAAGACCAAATGGAAAAAGATAGAAAAGCTTTAGAAATAGCCAGTAAAAAATCTAGTGAACTTGATAAAAGCACTACTGATATTAAAGACGCAGTCAATAACCTTAAAAAAGCACCAATAGTAAAAAATACCTATACTATTTCCGAAGATGATAAAAATAAAATTTTAGAATATATTGATAAAGTTGATAAAACAAACTCTGATTTTAAACGAACTGAAAAACTATCAGTAACCCTAAATAATGTTGATACTGAACTAGAGGAAAATAGAGAAAAAATTAAAATACTAACTGAAAATAATGAGGCATTATCTCTTAAAGTAGATACTTTATCAAAAAATATTGAAAATAAAAATAAAGAGATTAAAGAGTTAAAAAAAGATAATAAACATCTTGAAGAATTAGTAGATTACTTTAAAGATTTATTTAGTAGATTAGTCAACTTTATCAAACATAAAATGTTTGGAAAAGACAAAGAACGTGAAGATTATTGGGGATTTTCTAAAGACTTATACGAACATGGAATATTTAGCGATAAAACTATTACTGATATAAAAGATGACTATGATTGGAATAAAGAAAATGATAAACACAAAGATCATGATGACTTTGATTTAGAAATATAAATAACAGCTACTAACTAGCAAATTATATGGTAAAATAATATCAAAGTTTTGAGATTCTTCAGACGTGTCTGAAAAATTCAGAAAGGAGCAATTTATGTTAGAAAAAAATAATTCGCTTGTCTTAGAAATTAGTGCTATGGTAAACGAAGCAAAATCAAATTTAGCAAAAGAAATAAATAAATCAATAACCTATGTATATTGGAATATAGGGAGAATTATTGTTAAACATGAAAATGAAGATAATAACCGATTAGAGTATGGTAAAGAAGTTTTAAAAGAATTATCTAAAGAATTAACAAAACTTCTAGGTAAAGGTTATTCACTTACTAATTTAACTTATATGAGATGGTTTTATAATGTATATCCTGATTATAGTATGATAAATGAGTCATTAAGTTGGTCACATTATGTTGAACTAATAACAATTAAAGATGATGCAAAAAGAAATTTTTATGAAAAAGAATGTATTAATTCCAACTGGTCTGTTCGAGAATTACAAAGACAATTAGATACTTCTTTATTTGAAAGATTACTTCTTTCAGATGGTAAAAATAACAAGGAAAAAGTGCTTGAACTATCAAAAAAAGGTCAAACAGTTAATAAGCCAAGCGATATTATAAAACAACCTTATGTATTTGAATTTCTTGGAATAAAAGAACAGAAACCACTTCTAGAAAAAGATTTAGAATATAAATTAATCAGACATATAGAAGATTTTTTGCTTGAGTTAGGTAAAGGATTTATGTTTGTTGGCAGTCAGCAAAGAATAACACTTAACAATACTGATTATTATGTTGATATGGTATTTTATAATAAGTTTCTTAAATCTTATGTTTTAATTGACTTGAAAATGAACAAATTAAAAGCAGAAAATTTAGGACAAATGAATATGTATCTAAATTATTATGAAAAGGTAGTAAATAGTGAGGATGATGGAAAACCAATAGGTATTATATTATGTGCTGAAAAAGATAAAGTTGCTCTAGAATATGCCTTAGGTGGTTTATCTAGTAATATTTTCGCTTCAACTTATACCTATTATATTCCTGATAAAGAACAGTTAATCAATGAAGTTGAAAAAGTGTTAAGCGAAACAAAATGGGATGATTGTTAATATTAACCATCCCATTTATTAATATAAATTTTGTATCAGTTATATTCTCTTAATCTATCAATAATAGACTTTTTCGCAATAATTTTCCTGTATGCAATTATTGGTGTAATAACACAAATTATTATAACTAATAATACTGCAATCAATATTGGTATTATAGGTATACTAAATGCAATATCTGCATAATTCATTGCTTGAAAAACCATATATGTAAGTAAAGTACCAATTGTTGCTGTTATAAAAATTGAGAATAAAGCATAAAGAAAACCTTCACAAATAAGTAATTTAAAAATTTGTTTTTCTGTCATTCCAATACTTTCCATAGTAGCAAAAGTTAGTTTTCTATTCTGAATATTGCATACTATTGTATTAACATAATTAAGTGTGCCTACAAAAAGCAATAGTAAGGAAAGAACAGTACCAATTTCCATCATACTTCCTTGGGCTTCTTGGATAGTTCTCATATTTTCATATTTTGACTCATAATATAAATCATTACTATAGGAGCTTTCGTTAATTAAAGATAATATTTCATTTTCTAAATTTACATCATAAGATTCATCATATTTTATATTGAGATTTAATATATCTTGTTCTTTTGTAATTTGGTCTAAATAATTCTTACTTACGATTATGTTAGCACCAATGTTAGAAGTACCGCCATAATACATATCATAATTAATTGCTTTAATTGTAATATTATATGATTTATCATTAATATAAAAAGTAATTTTTTCATTATTAGTATATTCAGATGGTATATCAAACCCAGAAAATTGAACTATCCCAACATTTCCTTGTAAAAAATCTCTTTTATTTATTTTATGCCCCAATAATTCATTTAAATAATCAAATTCTTGCTCATCAATAGCTTTTATCATACCATAATATTTCTCTGGATTATTTTGATAGTCATTTACTGTTTCATCATAATTCATATATGATTTTGTGGATACATACTGTTTAATCCATATATCAGAAAATTCATTCTTTACATAAGGAAGAACAATAGGAACTCCTGTTACTGAATGTATTTCTTTTATGCCTTCTAAATTATTTATAGAAGAAACTAATTGTTTATCTATCGCTGGCTCTAACGAGTACATATTATCTTCAGTTTGAGTATAATTTCTTATTATTAAATCAGCATCCCAATAATTAGGCATTATTGTTCTTTCGCCTTGACTACTAATAAGAGTAGAAAGACAGTAAAAAACAGATAAGCTAGTTGCTAAAGATAGAAAAACTATAATTGTTTTTTTCTTATCTTTTGTTAATTGTTCCTTTGCCATTCTCCAAATTAAGTTGCCTTTTCTTACCTTTTTTACTTTGTTTTTGTTTTGTATTGCACCATAGTATCTAGTTGCTTCAACTGGTGTTACGCTAGTAGCAATTTTTATTGGTTTTTTAATTCCTAAGAAAATAGAGATAATTATTGTTATAATACTTAATATTAAAATAAGAGGATTAAAAACAAAATCTATATTTCCGTTAGATATTCCCATTACTTCCATTACATAAGGCAATAAAAATAGTGATAAAATAATACCAATCATAGTACCAACTATAATTCCTAATACACTAATAAATAACATTTGTTTACTAATGAACTTAACTAATTCTTTTTTTGTCATACCTAGTGCTTGCAATAAACCATAATATCTGATTTTCCCTGATATAGATAAATAAAGAATATTATAAATTAATAAATAAGCACTCAAGCAAATTATAAAACATAGTCCACAAATACCAATTAGTATTATTAAGGAGTTTTCAATATATGATGATACTTGAAAAACTTGTTGATCTTGCAAATTTAAATTTTTTTCTAAATTATTTATTGTACTTTTCATAACATAGTTACTATCGAATTTTATATATAAAATACCATTTGTTTCTAATTCAAAACCTGATTGATTATAAAATTCTTTAGAAACATAAAAATTAGATTTATTACCATATCCTTCCCATATACCACTAATAGTAAAAACTTCAGTATGGATTCCATTATTATTTTCATAAGTCATTGTAAAGCTGTCACCAACACCTAATGATTCTTTTCCACTTTCTTTTAATGCTTCTTTTGAAACCATTAATTCATTGTATTTTTTTGGATAACTTCCTTCAATGTTTGTGGTAGCACTTATGTGTTGTTGTTTCCAAAAAACTTCATCGCTATATAATAGACCGAGATTAACAGTATCATCTGAATCTGTACTTTTTATACTTCCTGAATATGCTTGAATACCAACTGATTCAATTTTTTTATTACTAGATAAAAATTTTAATTGCTCATCTGTAAAACCATTGGCAATCGTAATATCAAATTCTCCACCATATAAACGAGTATCTTGCATTCTACTTAAATCTAAATATGTTATCCCAATTGTAAATACACAAAATAACATAAAAGAAGCTAATGCAATCGTAGAAAATAATATTGCAAATTTCCCTTTGTTTGCTTTTATAGTATTTTTTGCTAATTTTGTTATTGGATTTTGTTTTTTATTTATTTGCATTAGAATCACTTCCTTTTATGATTTTTCCATCACCAATTTTAATGATTCTATCAGCCATGTTTGCTACATCTGGATCATGTGTAATTACGATAAGAGTTTGATTATATTGTTTAGCAAGATCTTTAAGAAGATTTATAACGTTCTGACTTCCTTTTGTATCTAAATTCCCTGTTGGCTCATCTGCTAATATAATCGCTGGTTTTGTAGCTAAAGCTCTTGCAATAGCAACTCTTTGCTGCTCTCCACCAGAAAGCATTGCTGGTAACATCTCTTTCTTATCAAAAATATTTAATTTTTTTAATAATTCTTCTATAAAATTAGAATCTACCATAATTCCATCTAAATCAAGGGGAAATGTTATATTTTCATAAACATTTAAATCAGGAATTAAATTATATTGTTGAAAAATAAAACCTACTTTTCTTCTTCTGAATAGTGCTAATTCTTCATTAGACATTTTTGAAAGATTTACACCATCTACTACAACTGTTCCACTACTAGGTATATCTAGTCCACCTATCATGTGTAACAATGTAGATTTACCACTACCAGATTTACCAATTATAGAAACAAATTCTTTCTTTTTTACTTCAAAGTTGACTCCATCTAATGCTTTAACTATGTTATCACCAATCTTATAATATTTTTTTAAATTATTTGTTTTCACAATTATATCATTCATTTTTATTAACCTCCATATATATTATTAATAAATTATTTCATATATTTATCCTTTAATTCATCATACTTGTTGATAAACGTTATTACCCAAGGTTGCAAAAAATATTTTACATAAACCGAATTATCAAATTCAATATCTACTAATTGAGTAGAACCAGCCATTGTAATAATTCCAAAATGCTGTAATTCTATTATTAATCCATCATTCATAGGTAAAGTTAAAGTATGCGTACTATCTTTAATAAACTCTTTAATTAAAGATAATTTATTTTCATCTGCATTTATCAAATATTTATATTTTCCTTTTTGTATTTTTCTATTTGTTATGACATTGTTTATATATTTAAAAATATAAGTAAACAAAAGTATTATTAAAATAGTGGTGGAAACTAAAAATAGTATACTTATAATAAAACCATAATCATTTCTAAAGTTATACATATAAATTTTTTTAGCATAATTATCAGGAATTAAAGTAATTGTACCTGATACAATTGAAATAGCAGCTAAAATGTTAGGTGGTAATTTTAAAAATTCCAAAAAATCTTTAAACGACGTCAAATTATTTTCTCCTTTCATTTTATTATTTGTTGTTTAGATAATTATATCATTTTTCTTATATAAAAACTATTCCCAAATAACGATAAAAGTATTATAATGTATGTAGTGATTGATTCATACATCAATTACCTTTGGTAAAAGTTGTAGATAACTTCCTCAACGGCACCATAGGGAAATTAGGCGAACTAATCAATTTAAACAAACAAAAGAACTTGTCAAAAGTTCTTTTTCCAGCTATTATTAGTATGTAAGTAAGGTGCTTGCATAAAATAAAAAAAAGAGGAATATTCACTTTTGCAGGTGAATGTCGCCTCTAATAAAATTAGGATGGACACTCTATCAATGCTGAAGAGTGTCTATTTTTTTATTGCTAACACCAGTAAGATAGAAAGTAACAAATATATTACAGAAACATCACCAAATTAAAAATTTATAATACAACGATTAAAACCCGAGTAAAATGCTCGGGTTTTAAAAACTTATATGTTGCTAGTTACTATTTTATTTCCCTATTCCTTTTGCTGATGTCATTCTTTTTTGAGGAGATATTTTATAGATAAGTGATGCTTCTTCTTTATGACCGTCTGAATATGTTAATAATACTGGATTTTCAAAACTAAATCCATCTTCAAAATTAATGTTTCCAGGTAAAATATTTTTTCTTTGCTGTTTCAATGCACAGTCTAACAAACAATAATTTCCGTCGTTTCCTATATAAATTGGAAAAGTATGAGCTTCTTGTTTTCCTTTATGATTAATAAAATATCCTTGAATTAAACTTGACTCTATACCACTAAAATTTAATAGATTACAAGCAACCGAATTAATTTCTACACATTTTGCTAAATCACCAGTTCCTGCAAATTTGGAAATATTATAAACGAATTGGTTATTTTCTTCATCAAATACCGATACTCGTTTATCTGATGCATAATTATCCCGTTGCGTTTCTGGTCTTTTAAAGTTTTCCATGTATAGTTGAGCTAATTTAGCGTTTTCGATTGCTTCTGGTACAGTTTGTTTATAAAACCAATTTTTAAATAAATTTCTAATAGATGCCAAAACTGTACTTTGAAATGATTTATTTGTTACTTGTAATTTTTCACGAATCAAATTAATAAAATCGATTATAGACTTGTTCTGAATCAAATCTCATTTTAATTGGATATAAATTATTATTAATCGTTACTAAATCATCTTTACCTATTCCACCTACATAGATAGCAAATGGTTCTTCTTCATCATTGCTATATTTTTCTTTTGTATAAATGGGATTCATTTCCATTATTTTCTTATATACATCCTCAGAAGATAAATTAGATTTTATTAATTGTTCAAATACTTCTATGTTATACATACTTGCATCCTTCTCAAGATTATAACATAAAAACAAGCTCTAAGCTTGCTTTATAATATTCCACTTTCTTTTAGTTTTTTATATTGCATTACTTTATGATAATAACACTTGGGACATAATGCTTCATAAGTAATTATTTGTCCCTTTTTTATTTGTGTTCCTGAAAATGTGGTTTTACCATTTTCTTTTCTTACATTAAATAATGCTTTATTACCACAGATACACTTCGTAGGTATTTCTTTTACTACTTGAGCTATTTCTAATAGTCGTTTGGCACCAGGAAATTCACCAGTACGAAAATCTGTTCTTAACCCAAAACAGATAATGGCTATATTTTGTGAAATTGCTACTTGTAGTAGTTGATCAACTTGTACTTCATTCAGTAGGTGTGCATCGTCTATTAATATTAATCGATGAGAGTTAAATTGTCTTTTTATTGTTGAGAATATATTTTCCTCTTTTCCGATTAAATAGTCGTAATTAGAAATATCATCTTGATGTGTGGTCGTTGGAGCCATAATCATGGTAGATAGATGATATTTCCAAAAACGATTTTTTATTGCATAAGCACTTTTTGTTTTTCCAGCATGAACAGTTCCATATAGAAAGCATAATCTACTCATTTATTTATTAGGCTTTCTTTTTATAGTAAGTATATCCAAAGATACTTAAACCTGTCATGATAGTAATTGTACCTATAAATAGATATAATAAAGAATTTTGTGATGTGTTAGGAACTTTTACTTCTAAAGCATCAAACATAGTAACCACTTGAATATCTCCTGTTTTTACTACTTCAAATGTAAGTGCAGAATTATTTAGTACATAACCAGCTGGTGCTTGTACTTCACTTAATGTATATTGACCTGGAGTTAATTTTTCAATTGTTTTCGCAGTATCTGTCGATGTCCACTCTTCTACGACATCTCCTTGTTCATTTCGTAAAATGAAATGTGCCCCTGCTAGATTTTTACCACCTAACATTTCTTTCTTTTCAAAATTTACGCGAGTATAATCGTTGGCAAAATATACTATATCTGACGTTTGTGTATCAGAAATTGTAAAGGAATATAAATTAGAGTTTAATACCATTCCTTCTGGAACTTTTGTCTGCTTTAATAAGTAATTACCATTTTCTAAAGCATTGGATGTGAATACTTCTTCCCCTACTTCATAAGTATCTAATAATTCTCCATTTGCGTTAAGTAATTTGAATTCATATCCAGCAACTCCTTTGGTATCTATTTGTAGTTTTTTATCCTGGACTGATACTGTAATATAATCACTCTTTAAGGAAATATTTTTCGTCTTTCCAGTAGAATCTACTTCAAAAGTAATTTTAGAATTGGTTTCAATATAACCAGCTGGAGCACTTATTTCTTCTAGAACATAGCTTCCGCTAGCTAGGCCTTTAAACTCTGTTGGTTTATCTTCACTCACAAAAGTAATTGGATCCATACTACCATCTTCGCGAGATAATTGTAATGTTGCGCCTGGAAGATAAGTTCCTGTTTGGGCATCAATTTTTCCCAAGTTTACTTTAGTTTGTTCGTTTTCTAATTCTACTACGAATGATGTATGATTTGCATCTATTGTAAATTCTACTGTTTCATTATTCAAGATGTAACCAGCTGGAGCTGTTTTTTCTCTTACATAGTATTTTCCTTCTTTTAAATCATTAAATAATTGATAATCAGTTGATGTTTGCCAAGTAGATATAACATCTCTATTTTCATCTAAAAGTTCTAAGGTTGCACCAGCTACTAGTTGTTTAGTGTCTTTATCAATTTTTCCAATACGAACAGAAACGCTTTGATTTTCCATAGTATATGTTGCAGTTGTTGTATTTTCATTTACCACGATTTCTATACGCTCTGTATTTCTAATATATCCTGCAGGAGCTTTTGTTTCTTCTAAGTAGTAAGTTCCTGTTGCTAGACCTTTAATAGAATATAGAGAGTTTGTGCTTGTCCATTTGCGAATTTCTGTACCTGATGCGTTTACTAATCTTAGCTCGGCTCCTGAAATATAGGCCTTAGTATCGGCATCTACTTTACCAATTAAAATTTCGTTTTGGACATTTTTCATAGTGATTTGTAGATTCTTTGTATTTTCTGTTACTTCAAATGGCACTGGTTCTGTATTTAGTGTATAACCAGATGGCGCTTTTTCTTCCCGTAATGTATAATTACCCGCTGCTAATTTATCAATAATTGCTGGTGTTGTTTTTGATGTAAATTCTTCCACTTTCTGGTTAGAGGAATTATAGATTGCTAGTGTTGCTCCAGCAATTAATTTCCCTGCTTCATTTACTTTAGAAATCATAATCTGACTCTTTGTATTAGGGAATGTTATTGAGATTTTTTCTGTTTGTGTATTCGAAACACTAAATGACATAGCATTGGTATTTAAGACATAGCCTGATGGAGCACTTACTTCTTCTACCCGGTAATTACCTGTTGGAAGTCCTCTAATTACATGAGCAGTCGTAGTTGTTGTCCACTCCTCTACTGTCTCGTTATTTGTAGTATTTACTACTCTTAATTTTGCGCCTGCTAACGGACTACCTGTATCAGCATCTGTTTTTAATATTTCTATTTCGTTCTTTTTGTCTGGTACATCAATTGACTTAGATGTATCTGTATCTTTTATTTCAAACGATACTGGTGTTTTGTTGAGATAATAGCCTGATGGAGCTTTTTCTTCTACAGCCGTATATTTTCCAACTTCTAATGCTGGTATATCTGTATAACCATTAGTTGAGGTAAAGCGAAATACTTCCTCACTATCTTCATTTAAAATTACAATTTCCGCTCCGGCTACTGGTTGTTTTGTTTCTTGATCTATTTTACGAATCTTAAAATCTAATGGTGTATTTTCAAGGCGAACTGTTTGATTCATGTTTGTTGTATTTAGGGTAACTGATGAACTATTTGAAGATGCCACAAATCCAGCAGGAGCGTCGATTTCACGTATGGTGTATTTTCCTGGTAATAATCCTGAAATTGTTTTGGCAGCTGTTGTAGTTGTGAAAGTTTCTATAATTTGATTATCACTATTTCTAACTAATTCTATTTTTGCACCAGCTAAAGGAGCATCTGTTGTTGCATTTACTTTTTCTATAGTAATACTTCCTGTTGGAATTCTTACAGTGGTAGAAGCAGTATACTGTTTTGACATTGCCATTACCAAAGAAGGTACAGCCTTTTGCATATCTTGTTGATCTGCAGGTGGATGAAATTGATACGCAGTATCCACTTCATAATCTAAAATTACTGATACTTTTAAATCCAAATCATTTGATGATAAACTACTGACTGGTATTCGTATTTTAAATTTCTGATTACTTGGAATTGAGCCCTGGGTTGTCAGTCCTTGTTCGTTAATTACTTGAGCACCAGCCATATCTAGCGCTACACTATAACTTGTAAAATCTACATTAGCAGTGACAGAAATATAACTAGTTTCTAAATATTTCCCTGTAGAATCCAATTTAAAACTACTTGTCGAAACTGAAAATTTAGGTTCAATTTTACGATAGTTATTAGTAATATCAACAGCCTTATCAACCAAAGGAACGAAAATAGCTGAATATTGTCCTGTCTTTATTTCTTGCTTTTGAGCAGCAGTCAAAATACCATCTTTCGTATCATCTACTCCTGCAATACGATCTTGATACCACCATATTGCAACTTGCGTTAAATAAAAATCATAATCACTATTTTTAGTAAACGCCTTATTAGGATATCCGTTTTTAATAATATACGCATACCCTGCATCCAAGCTTTCATTATTATTTGTCATTTCACTATCGACATACCACTCTTTTTCTTTTTCTAAACAATACATTACATATTTCGTTCCTGTTGTAGTATCCGTAGCAAGAAATTTTCCCGATAAATAAATACCAGTAATTAAACTAACAGTGGCACCTGATTCAAAATCTTCCCGAGTAGTTATTAATTTTTTTGGTACATTAATAGCCATACTAGAACCAATAGCACACCCTAAAAAGATAGAAAAAACAATCAAAAAAGCAGAAAAAACAGTGAGTATTTTATTGGCTTTTTTATCATAAAGCCACCATTCTTTAACTCTTTGAAACATATATCAAATTCACCCTACCTTATTAACTCACTCTATAATGTACAGTATAGCATAATAAAAAAAGCAAGTAAATAAAATAAAGAAAAAAGCAAAAATTACTTACTCGTATAATTAATCATACCTTACTTTTCAAACTTTTGCTTTCCATTTCTTATAATTAAAAACTACCTTTAAAAGATAGTTTTCTCTCCATTTAAGCTTTTTTTCTTTTTAAATAAACATATCCAAAGGCACTTAAACCAGCAAAGACTAATATTGTACCTATAAAGAAATATAAAACTGAGTTTCGAGATGTATTGGGAACTTCTACTTTTAAATCATTATACATTGTAAACACTTGGATATCACTCGTATCTTTTACCTGTACAGTTAAAAGTGAAGTATTTAACTGATAACCATCAGGTGCTTTTAGTTCACTTAAGGTATAATTACCTGGTTTTAATTTTTCAATCACCTTTGCAGATGTTGTAGTAGTCCATTGCTCTACCACATTTCCTTCTTCGTCTCTTAATACCAGTTCTGCTCCAGCAAGATTTTCTCCACCGACCATTTCTTTCTTCTCAAAACGTACTTTTGTATAATCATTAGCAAAATATACCGTATTATATGAAGCATCATCAGAAATTGTAAAATAATATGGATTAGAGTTCATTAATATTCCTTCTGGTACTTTTGTTTGCTTTAAAATATAAGACCCTTTTTCTAAGGTATCAGAAGTAAATACTTTATCTTGAATATCATAAGTATCTACTAAATCACCATTTACTGTAAATAATTGAAACTGATATCCTGTTACTTTATTTGTATCAATTACCAGTTTTTTATTTTGGATAGAGATATTAGCATATTCAGATTTTAAAGAAATATTTTTTGTTTTACCATCAGATGCAATTTCAAATGAAACCTTTGAATTACTAGCAATATATCCTTCTGGAGCACTTATTTCTTCTAAAATGTATTTTCCTATAGATAGTCCCTCAAAAACCTTTGCTTTATCTTCACTTACAAAAGTAATAGGTTCCATATTTCCATCTTCTCTAGATAGTTTTAACTCTGCACCAGCAATATATTTACCAGTAGTTGCATCCACTTTACCTAATTTCACAGACGTCTTAGTATTTTGTATCTCAATATTTTGAGATGAGTTACTCTCAGAGACCGTAAAAGAAACTGGCGTTGAATTTAAATAATAACCTGCTGGCGGACTAACTTCAATTGCTTGATAACTACCAGCAGTCAATCCTGGAATTGTAGTGTAATCTGTAGTTGAAGTAAATCTATAAACTTCCTCTCCTCCTGAATTAATAATTTTAATTACTGCACCAGCAACTGCTTCCCCTGTTGTTTTATCTACTTTTCGTACTCTAAAAGATAATGGTGAGTTAGTTAACTTCACGGTAGAATTTAATGTATTAGTGTTAATAGTAACTGAAACAGTTTTCTTATCAATTAAAAATCCCTCTGGAGCACTAGTTTCTGTAATCGTATATTTTCCAGGTAATAAATTAGTAATTGTTTTAGGATTTGTTCCTGTCGTAAATGTTTGAACTAATTCATTATTAATAGCTCTACGAACTTCTATTTTAGCACCGGCTAAAGCTTGATTATTATCTGACCTTACTTTTTCTATTGTTAAACTACCAGTTGGAATAGGTATTGTCTGATCTAATGTTGCTTGTTTAGAAACAGCATTAATAACTGCTGCAAATGACTTTTGCATTCCCGTCTCTGTCGAAGGAGGAGAATACTGATAAGCTTCATATTGTGTATAATCTAAAATTACTGTAACTTTAATATCTAAATCAGCAGTTGTCAATTTAGATAATGGAATACGAATTTTAAATTTTTCATTACTAGATATTTTACCCGTAACAGGCTGATTCGACTTATTTAATATTTCAGCACCATTCATATCTACTGCCACTTGATAGGAAGAAAAATTCACATTAGCAGAAACCGAAATCTCATCGGTTATTAAATAATTTCCTGTAGAATCTAAATGAAAACTACTAGATGAAAGAGAAAATGCTGGTTTCACGTTTTGATAATTATTTTTTGCATTAATTGCACCATCTACTAAGGTTTTAATAATTGATGCATATTTACTATTTAAAATTACCCTTTTTTGATTAGCAGTCAATACTCCTGTAGTATCATCAGAAACTCCCGAAATTCGGTCCTGATATAACCATACCGCTATTTGAGTTAAAAATGAATCATTATTTCCATCTCCCGTAAGAGACTTAGCAGGATAACCATTTTGCACAATATAAGCATATCCAGCATCTAAGGTACCAGTCTTAGTAATCACTGTATCTTCATACCAATCTTTTTCTTTTTCTAAACAGTACATATGATATTGCTTCCCTGCACTATCAGTTGCAATAAAAGGAACTAGTGCTATTCTTTCTGAACCTGTTAATTCCGGAAACAATTCCACACGATCATCAGTCACATCACCACCTAATGCAGCAGTTAATTTATCTGGTGGTATACTAGCCGCAAAACTATTATCAACAATACTTACAAATATTAACGAAAAAACTAACAAAAAAACGGCAACAACTGTCAAGTATTTACTAATTTTATCACCTTGTTGCCAATATTTTTTTAAATTACTAAACATATTACTCACCTTCTTACCTTACTTAAAACGAGTATAACACAAAGAAAAAAAGAAGTAAATCTAAAACTAAAAATTACTAACTACAGTACGTAATCTTTTAATTACCTTTTTTTCAATTCTAGAAATATAGGATTGTGATATTCCTAATTTTTCAGCTACTTCTTTTTGTGTAAGTTCATCATTACCTAAAAGTCCATATCTAAGAACAATAATATCACGATCTCTCGGCTTTAATTTCATAACTTCTTCTAACATTACTTTTCTATCATTTTCTTCTTCAATACTCTTCGTAACAATATCAGGATCTGTCCCTAAAACATCTTCTAAATGCAATTCATTTCCTTCTCCATCAAAAGATAAAGAAGCATCAATACTAACTTCAGTTTTTGTCTTTTTATTCTTTCTAAGATGCATTAATATCTCATTATCAATACATCTAGAAGCATAAGTTGCCAACTTGATATTTTTACCACTTTGAAAAGTTTGAATTCCTTTGATTAATCCGATAGTACCAATACTTACTAAATCTTCTAAATCAACTCCTGTATTTTCATATTTCTTAGAAAGAAAAACAACAAGTCGTAAATTATGCTCTATCAATTTATCCTTAGCATCTAAATCTCCTCGTTGCATCTTTTCTACATAATACTCCTCCATCTCTTTGGATAACGGTTCTGGAAGCATATCAGTAGATCCAACATAAAAAATACTATATACTCTTGAAAACAAACTTTTAATCCAATTTAATATTTTTTTCATAATTCCTCCTTAAATTTATTTGGTAAAATACAATCTACTCCCCCTAATGAAAACTCATCTTTACTAATCCCTATTAAACATTTAGAAAAAACTCTATTATCTACAATTACTCTTTCTACTTTACAACACGGTATCACACCTTCCGTATTTAAAGCTTTATATGGTACATAGAAAAATCTTGGCATAGGAATATCTACATTAGAATTAATTAGTATTACACTCTTACCAGTACAAGGATCCTTTAGTCTATTTCCAGTATCTAACATTCCTTTTAAATGATATACTTTCTCATCAATATAAATTTCTACAGAATAAGTAATTGACTGCTCAATCTTATTTTGCTTTTCTTGTTTAATATAAAAATATAGAAAAACTGGTGCAAGTATAATTATTACTAACAAATTCAATCCAAGTCCTGCTCCAAAAAAAATTACACCTTGATTTTTATAGCTAAAGCTAATATCAAACAAATATAAAAATCCCCCTAAAATAATACTAATCAAATAAAAATATATAATATCTGATAAAAAATTCCTCCTTCCAAACGTAGTTAAAATAATTATGATACTTATAAATACTTTAAGTAAAAATAATTCTAAATTAGTAAGTGACAGGAACAAAAGAAATATGGAACTACTAGCAACTAAACTACCCAGTATTAATCTCCAAAAAGGAACTACTTCTTTTAATATTATTTTAGTTGCAAATAAAATTATGAAGTCAAAGAAAAAGTTAATGAAAAAGACTAAATCTAAATACACTTTCATTCCTATCACCAAAGTAAGTATAAAAAAAAGAAATGACTAAACTTGTCATTTCTTTGCATATTATTAAATTTTTTTCTTTTTAATAAATATTTTAGTAATATATCCCAAAAAAATACACATTAATATTACAAAAGCCCATTGTAATATTGTATTAATAATTCCATTACAATATTTATCTATAATTGCCGGGATACTTGCTGGAACATATTTACCAATTAACGCACTAACATCTGGAAGACCAATGTTATTTTTTATAAATGTTAATATTCTTAATAAAATATCTACTATTGCCATGAAAAAAACAAAAGAGGAAAATCTTTTAAAAAACATCACTACTAATACAATTAAAATTACTAAGACAACTACATCTATATACATAAGTTTACTCCTATCTAAAATATGAATTATTTTTCATTTCTTCACCTAATGTGGTTATTTCATAATGTCCTGGATATAAAGTAACATCTGCAGGATAAGATTTTATTTTTTCTAAACTTTCTTCTAATTCTTGTTTACTTCCTCCGGGTAAATCACATCTACCAACAGAATCCTTAAAAATAAAATCACCGACAAACATTGCTTTTTCGTCTTTAAAATAAAAACATATAGAATCTTTCGAATGCCCTGGAGTAAAAATTGTTTCAAAAGAAAAATCTCCAATTTGATATTCTTTCTCTTCTACGCTACTCTTTTTAAAAATCTTAATACTTCTTTTCGTTAAAAAATGACGAAGAGCTCCAACATGATCAAAGTGAGAATGTGTTAATAGGATTCCTAACACTTTATCTTCTCCAATCATTTCTTTTATTTTTATATAATCATCTCCTGGATCCACTACTAAACAAGTTCCATTATTTTTTAAAACATAACAATTTTCATCTAACATTCCAGTCACAATTTTTAGTATTTCCATTCTATCACCTTTTCTAATATAACATATTTTTTAAGCAGCTTCAACAGTTCTATCTACATAAGCATAATGATAGTTATTATCTAATTTAAATGTATGAACATAAACTCCATTTTGTAATTGATCACCAGAAATCCCTACCGCACTATAATATCTCACATTTTCTTTTAGAATAATCGTATCTCCCTGAACAGTTGCAGAAATCAACTCTTTATCAGCATTATAAGTAGTAGTAGGTACTTGACCACAATATCCTTGAACATACTCTCCTCGTTCTGGAATATATTGAAATCCTCCAAAGCAGCTATTTCCAAGCACAATATTTTGATTATCTATAGTAACATTTTCACCAAACAACTTTTTCACTTCCCTTTCTAGTGTTTCAACCTTAAAGGCTTTAGGAACAAAAGAAAGGGTATCATCACAAGAAAAATTACTCATAGAACTATTATCAAACAAATTACAATGAGAGTCATAAATATCTGAATTAGGAATCTGACGATAAGCCAAATATAATTTAAATGTATCGTCAAAATTATGATAAGCAACATCTTCTCTGATAGTTGTTTTTACTTTGTCATATAATTCTTGTACAATAGAAGAATTAAGATCTAACTCTCTAAGAGTATTATCACTTGCGACCAAAGGACTACATTCTCCCCTAGCTAAATCCTTTGTATAATCTAGATAAATATAAGATCCTAAAACGGCAATTACTAAAATTAACAAAATAATAACTACTTTAGCTTTACGGGATTTTTTTGATGGAATTGCTAACTGATTCGGTAATACGTTTTCTGTAACCGGAGGTACTGTAGAATCTGATGAAACATTCACTTTAGGAGCAACCACAGTAGGATTAATTCTTGTCGTTTGAGATAATGTTTGTGGAACCTCTGTTACATCACGAACAACGCCATTTACTCTTCCTTTATCAGCACTAGAAGCATCCGTTGGTTCATTACTTACTGGCGCAACTATAACACCAGGACTACCTGCTAATGTATTTACGGTTTGTTCTGCTTGAGGCGTTAATGGTGTTGTAGGAAGAGAGGTCGTTGATGGAATAACAGTATTATCACCAGATGGCACAGCTACATTAGATATCGTATTTTGACTATTTGTTACACTAGACGATTGTTGATTTTGTTCTTGATTCATACTTTTTCTTCCTTTCTTTGATAACGTATTTTCTTACGGGATAGTCGTTGAGTAGATTTAATATGTTGTCCAATAATATCAGATACTTCTAATATAGTAATAAAAGCACTCTCATCCATCTCCTCTGCAATATGTCTAAGTTCATAAATTTCCATTCTAGTAAGCACACAATACATCACTTCTTTATCTCCACTAATCAATCCCTTACCACGAATTGTGGTTACGGTACGTCCTAGTCTTTTATAAATTTCTTTAGCCATATCTGTACCTTTTTCTGTAACAATTAAAGCAGCCTTAACTTGTTCAAAGCCCTCGGATACAAAATCTATTACTTTAAATGTAATAAAATAAGTAAGTAGAGAATACATAGCTCGGTCAATCCCAAAAATCATTCCAGCAATTGAGTAAATTACCAAATTAAAAATTAACACTACTTGTCCTACCGATAAACTAGTTTTTTTACTAATTACTAACGCAACGGATTCTGTACCATCCACACATCCTCCGAAATGAATGACAAGGCCTACACCAATTCCTAATAAAATTCCTCCAAATACAGTTGCCAAAAGCATTTGTTCAGTCAACGGTTCATAATATCTAAATACTGATAGTGAAACAGAAAATAGTACCATACTATACACTGCACGAACTAAAAAACCTCTCCCTAAATTTTTATATCCAATATAGACAAAAGGAATATTTAATATTAAAACTAATATACTTACTGGTAAATTGGTTATTTTAGATACAATAATGGAAATACCAGTTACTCCACCATCTAAAATAGTATTGGGTATTAAAAAACTTTCTAAAGCATAAGCCGCAATTATGGAACCAATTGTAAGCATAATAAATGATATCATTCTTCTAGTTTCTTGACTTTTTACTTTTATCAAACTACCACACCCTATCATATAACATTATATAATAATTTTTAAAATCTAACAAGACAAAAGAAAGAAATAGACAAAGCTTCCTTTGAATGATACAATTAAAATAATATAATAGTAACTAATAATAGGAGGGTATTATGAATTATATTGCGGGAGCTATTTTTTTAATTGTGTCTATCATATGTTATTTATTACAAAAAAAGAAGGAACATCTCACAGGATGGAAAAGTATAAAAGTCTGTTTTATCTATTTATATTTCGGAATAATGATGGGAGCATTTTGTTGCTTTGCGACAATTAATCACACAGTAAGTATATTAATATTTTCACATCTTTTTTTAATCGGAATGATATCGGCAGCAAAAGAAAAAAAGCATAGTCTTTTAGTCTACGACTTAATAGTTGTGTGTATCTTAATATTTATATTAGCTATATATGATTTATTTCAACTAGACTTAGGAAAATCTTATATACTAGGTATATTAATTGCATTATTATTCTTATTACCAGGGCTCGGATATATAGAAAGAAGAAAAGATATAGCAAATAAAATCAAAAATTGTACACAAGAAGTAGAAGCAACTATTTTAAAAGTACATAAATCATCTGTCTCTTCCGTAGTACCTATTTATATACCTAAGTTAGAATTTACCTTTAATAATAAAAAATACAAGATTATGGAATCAAGTGAAATTTTTTCAAGAAGTCTTCTTTCTGTTGGAGATAAACTTAAATTATTCATTAACCCTAACAATCCCAATGATGTTTTTCTACCTGACCCTAGAAAAGAACAGTTTGTTCACTTTGCTGTTTATAGCTGGTATATCATTACTATCGCTATAGGAATATTCGTACTCTATTTACGAATATTTCATTAAGGCATTAAAAAAAACGCATAACAGCGTTTTTTTTATTCACCAACTTCTTCAAATTGTGAATTATATAGATTAGCATAGAAACCATTTTTCTTTAGTAATTCTTCATGTGTTCCTTGCTCTACAATATCTCCTTCGTTCATAACTAAAATTAAATCAGCATTTTTAATCGTTGATAGACGATGGGCAATGATAAAACTAGTTCTTCCTTCCATTAGTTTATCCATAGCTTGTTGAATTAATATTTCTGTACGAGTATCTACACTACTTGTTGCTTCATCAAGTATTAATATCTTTGGATTTGCTAAAATAACACGAGCAATCGTAAGTAATTGTTTTTGCCCTCCAGAAATATTATCTGCCTCTTCATTTAAAACCATGTCATATCCATCTGGTAAAGTTTTAATAAAGTGATCAACACTAGCCGTATGACATGCAGTTTTAATTTCACTATCAGTGGCATCTAGTTTACCATACTTAATATTTTCTTTAATCGTTCCATTAAATAACCATGTATCCTGTAATACCATACCAAACATACGACGAATATCACTACGATTGAACTTAGTCATATCTTTACCATCGATTAAAATACGACCACTGTTTAATTCATAAAAACGCATCAATAATTTTACAATGGTAGTTTTTCCAGCACCTGTAGGTCCAACAATAGCAATCTTTTGACCATCTTTTACTTTGGCACAGAAATCATGAATAATAATCTTATTCTTATTGTATCCAAAACATACATGATCAAATTCAATGTTACCATGTAATCCTTCTGTTGATAAAGGATTTTCTATTTGTTGTACTTCTTCTTTTAAAGCTAAGAATTCGAATACTCTTTCACTAGCAGCAACAGCTGATTGTACTGTATTCATTACTTGTGATAACTGGTTAATTTGTTGTGTAAAGTTACGTACATATTGGGTAAAGGATAAGATATCACCTACTTCAATACGGTCACGAATAACCATATATCCACCTAATATAGAAATAACAACATAACCTAAGTTACCAATAAATTGCATAATAGGATGCATCGTAGTAGATAAGAACTGACTCTTCCATGCACTACGATATAGTGTTTTATTGATTTCATCAAATTTCTTAATTGCTTTTTCTTCCCCGTTAAAGGCTTTTACAATATCGTGTCCACCATAGATTTCTTCTACATGACCATTGATATGTCCTAAGTAATCTTGTTGCATAGCAAAGTATTTTTGACTCTTTTTAACAACAATTCTAAGTACAAACATACAAATTGGAATAATTAATACTGCTGCTATTGTCATAGGGATATTAATAGATATCATCATAATAAAGATTCCTATGATAGTTGCAATACTTGTAATAATTGTTGTGATGGATTGGTTTAATGCTTGAGATAATGTATCGATATCATTTGTTACGATGGATAATACTTCACCATGTGTTTTTGTATCGAAATATTTCATAGGAAGTTTATTTATTTTTTCACTTAAGGAGTTACGAAGACGGTAAGAAATGTCATTGGATACTCCTGCCATAATCACTCCTTGGATACCAGAACATAAAGCACTCGCAATATATAAAGCTATTAGAATAATTACTGTATGGTTAATTAAATCAAAATCAATACCACCAGTATTAGAAATCTTGCGCATTAATCCATTAAATATTTCTGTTGTAATATTTCCCAATATTTTAGGTCCAACAATAGTAAGGACAGTAGAACCAATGGCAAAAACTACTACGAAAAACATAGCTATTTTATAGTCTTTTAAGTAAGACAAAAGTTGTTTTAATGTTTTACCAAAGTTTTTTGCTTTCTCTGGAGCACCGCCTCCTCCGGGACCTCCATGACCGATTCTAGGCATTTTCTAACTCCTCCTTACTTAACTGTGATAAAGCAATTTCTTTATACACATTACAATTTTTCATTAGTTCTTTATGAGTACCAATACCTACTACACTACCTTCATTTAAAACGACAATTTTATCTGCATTCATAATTGTTGAAATACGTTGAGCAACAATTAGTACTGTTTTATCTTTTGTGATTTTTGCAAGTTCTCCACGTAGTTTTGCATCTGTTTTAAAGTCAAGGGCAGAAAAGCTATCATCAAATACATAAATATCTGGATCTTTAGCAATGGCTCTCGCAATAGATAAACGTTGCTTTTGTCCACCAGAAACATTGGTACCACCTTGGCTAATATCATAGTCTACTCCGCCTTTTAGTTTAGAAACAAACTCTGTTGCTTGTGCCACTTCTAAGGCTTTGTCTACATCTTCATCTGTAATATTTTCATTACCATATTTAATATTATCTTTGATTGTTCCAGTAAATAGTACTCCTTTTTGAGGAACGAATCCAATCTTTTCACGAAGTTCATGTAAATCTACATCTTTAATGTTTACTCCATCTACTAAAAGTTCTCCATCTGTCACATCATAAAATCTTGGAATTAAATTAATTAATGTTGATTTACCACTTCCCGTAGACCCGATAAAGGCAGTTGTTTCACCAGGGTTAGCTACTAAATTAATATCCGTAATAACATCATAGTCCGCATCTGGATAACGGAAACTAACATTCTTGAACTCTACTTTTCCTCTTTCTTCAGGTTTGAAGTCTACTAAATGATCACTATTATAAATAGTATCTTCTGTTTCAATAATTTCCATAATACGTTTTGCTGATACATTAGCACGTGGTAACATAATTGACATCATAGAAATCATTAAGAATGCCATAATTATTTGCATAGTATATTGAATGTAGGCCATGATATCTCCTACTTGCATTGCTCCAGAGTCTACACCTTTGGCACCCTGATATACAATAACTAAACATACGAAGTTCATGACTAACATCATAATAGGCATCATAAAACTCATAGCACGGTTGATAAATAAATTAACCTTAGTAAGACGTTTATTAGCTTCTTCAAATCTTTCTTCTTCATGACGCTCATTTGAGAAAGCACGAATTACTGGAAGACCAGATAAAATTTCACGAGTAACAAGGTTTAATTTATCGATTAATTTTTGTACTCTATTGAACTTAGGCATAGCTATTGCAAATAAAGTAACAACAACAGCTAATATTGCTACTACAGCAACACCAATAATATAAGTCATATCAGCATTAGTACGCATTGCTTTCATAACACCACCAATACCAATGATTGGAGCGTAGAATACAACACGAAGTAAGAATACGACTACCATTTGTACTTGTTGTACATCGTTTGTCGTTCTGGTAATTAATGATGATTGACCATATGTCTTAATCTCATTTTTAGAAAAACCAACAACCTTAGTAAACACTTTATGACGAAGTGTTTTAGCAAGTCTTGCTGCCATACGTGAGCCAATAAAGACAATTAGTATTCCAACTAACATTGCTGCAAGAGCAATTCCTAGCATAATAAGACCTACTTTAAAAATATACATAGTCTGAATTTGGTCAGTATCTACACCAATTCTTTGATATTCGGTTTTTACATAACTAACAGCAGCTTGATCAATAATAGTATCTGGAATATCTTTTAACTTTTTATCGATATCTTTTAGCATCTTTCCACGTTCAGTATCACTCATCATATTAAGAGCTTGATATAGGCTAACACCTTCTGGCAAGTCAAAAGACACACTACCTTCTTTACTCTCATCAGACTGTTCTGCAAAGCTTACAATTAGCATTGGCTTTGCCATGATAGAACTAACCTTTTCAGTATCGCTATTTTCTTTTAGCTCATAAATATTTTCTCCTTGATAAGTATCTGTTTTTTCATAATGATTTAAGATATATTTCTTATCACTTTTATCCATGAATAAAACTAACTTATTTAAAGTATCTTCTCCTATCGTTTCTATTGCAGCATTTTCAATACCACCTTGTTGTACACCTACATTAACAATCTTCGATGTATAATCTGGTAATGTTAAATCTAGATAAGCTTGTACAAAAAGTAATAAAATAACTGCTAAAACAGAAAAGATAGAACTTTTTAAATACTTAAAAACTTTTAACATCTCTTATCCTCCTTATAAATTCCATAACATAGTATATTAACTTTTCTCCTATATTGTTCCCTAATACTGGAAATATTATTACTCCTTACAGCTTCTGTAATACCAATTAATAAATTATGCATAAACAAATGAAATATGAACTCTAAGTCACTTGCCTTTATCTCTTCTGTGGCAATAGAATCCTTTACATATAGAAATAAAGCATGCCCTGGACGATCAAATTTTTCTTTATAGATATTAAAATATAAAAATATATTTTTTAAAAACCTAGAAAAATCATGGTCTTCAATTTCTTTTGTAAATACATCAAAAAGCTTAAAAAAAGAGTTTTTAATATCTCCACGACAAGAGAGAAATACTTCCTTTGTCAAAGCGAATACTTTTTTCTTATTTAATTCTAAGATATAACCAAATAAATCATCTTTATCCGTAAAATAAGTATAAAAACTTCCTCTAGAAATATTAGCGTTTTGAATAATTCTATTTACTGATACTTCTGTATATCGTACTGTTTTAAACTCATTCATAGCGACTTCTAACAATTTATTTTGTTTCCTAGAATCTAGATTTAGAAACGTTTGACTAGGCATGGTAACACCACCTTTAATATCTATAATATGACAGGTTGTCATACAATTATTCATTATATATGACAAGGTGTCATTTGTCAATAAAAAAATAAGGTAAACTTTACAGATTACCTTATTCATTATTATCTAGTCTTATTCTGTACAGATATTCCTATAGGACAATGTTTTAGATATTTTTCTTTAACTAATCCTGTTTGTCTATGTGGTTGATCTACTAATTCAAAGTTATCAGAAGTCAAAATAGAATAGCTATCATTTTCTAACTCTTTACAGGCTGATTGAATATATAAAGATGTGTCTAATAAACCATTCTCCACAGCAAATGTTGTTATTGCTTCTTTTGATGGAAATAGTCCCCCTATTACTTGATCATCTGTATAGGCAACATGATTTGAATCTATAAACTTATTCCATTGTTCTTTAAATACTCCTAAATCTTTTTTTCTAGTTAGAGATACTGAGGCTAAAGCAAGACGTCTTTCAATATTTTGAACTACAACAATATTTCCTAACTGTTGAACTTCCGGACAATACAACACTTGTAACTTCCTACTAGTTAATATAGCAGTGGAACTGTCAGAATTAGAAAAGATACGATAAGAATCGTTTTTTACCAAAGATTTTCCTCTTGCCATTGCATCTTTTCCTTGCAACAAGATGATATCATATGGTCCATCTTCCCTCAAATAGGAAGAGGAAATCTTCATCATTTTTTCATTCTCTCCTGGTAAAATTTGTTTAGAAAGAAAAAAATTTGGAGTAAAATTCATACTCATAATTTTCAATTTACTCATAAAAACCACCTTTAATACTATATATAATTCATTGGTTCTTATATTATAACAAATTAAAAGAATTAAGTAAACTTAATTCTTGAGATTATGCTTTTTTCTTTTTCTTCTTTGAAAAATGATAAATTACAAATCCAATAAAAGCAATGATTAAAATAATTAGAATAATATGTGAATATTGATTCATCATTTGTTCTATCTTCTTCCAATTTTCTCCTACTTTACTTCCTACAAATAATAAGACAGTATTCCAAATAAGAGAACCTGTAATTGTATAGAGTAAGAATTTAGACATAATCATTTCACTCATACCGGCTGGAATAGAAATTAAACTACGAACAACAGGGATAAAACGGCAGAAGAAAACTGTTTTATTTCCTTTGGTATCAAACCATTTATCCGCTTTTTCTATGTCACTGGCTTTTAGGCGAAGTATTTTACCAATTTTTCCTGATACAATCTTCTTTAATCTTTCTTTATTTAGAATCTTTCCAACATAGTATAAGACAATAGCACCAACAGTAGATCCAAGTGTTGAGAAAATAACCATTCCAAATAAATTTAATTTAGAATAAGTAGTCATAAAACCGCCAAATAATAGTACTACTTCAGAAGGTATTGGTGGAAATATGTTTTCAATAAATATTAGAAAAAAGATTCCAAAATACCCGAATTGATTCATAATCGATATAACAAACTCTTCCATAATTCCTCCTAATTAATTCTTAGACTATATCATTATAGCATATCTTTTTTCTTTAACCAACATGCAATTAAAAAAGATAGGAGAAAAGAGATAATGCAGACAGCAAAAAAGGCAAACTCAAAGTCTTCTAGGAAGCCTAACGGTACATTCATTCCTAAGAAAGAAGAAATCATAGTAGGAATAGAAAATACAATCGTAATACCAGCTAAAACTTTCATAATTACATTTAAATTGTTAGAAATAATCGTACCATAAGTATCCATCGTAGAATCTAAGATATCACGATAAATAGTTGACATTTCTATACACTGTTTATTTTCAATCATAGCATCTTCTAATAACATTTTATCTTCATCATACATAGGTAATATGTCTTCACGATGTAGTTTTTCTAAGACATGACCATTAGCCTGAAGAGAAGTAATAAAATATACTAAGGTCTTTTGAATATTTAAAAAATTAATTAACTGGCGATTACTTGTCGATTTATAAGTTACTTTTTCTTGTTTTTGAATATCTTCATCAATAGATGACAATGTATTTAAGTAAACTTCTGCAGATTTTAAGAATATTTGAATTAAGAATCTAGATTTTTTATAAGTAAAAAATGTTTCTACTTCACCATTTACAAAACTATTTAGGAATTCATGTTCTATTAATGATACGGTAATAATATGACAATTATTACAAATAATAATTCCTAAGGGATAAGTAATATATTTGTTTTTTATACTTTTATCTTTCATATAAGGAACATCTAAAACGATTAAAGTTCCTCCTTCTACTTGTTTAATTCTTGGTAATTCTTTTTCTACTAATACTTGAGAAATGATACTAGCTGGAATATTTGCTTCTTTTGATACTAAATTTATTTCTTTTTGCATGGGATTTACTAGACGTATCCAACAATCCTTTTCTATTTTCTCGCAAGATAGGATCTTAGGATTATCCAATTCATGTTTATAAATCTTCATCATATAAAACACCTCTGTTCTATCTTATATAGAAAATATAATATGAATCAACCAACATGTCAAGAAAGAAAACAAAACAATGAAATAATTCTAAAGAAAAAATCACTCCATGTAAAAAAGACTTGATATTCAAGTCTTTTTCCAAAGAATAACTTTATAATATACTTATATTTTTTATTCATAATAGTTGCTGTTCTTTTATATTTAAAATATTTTATCGATATCGTTTTACTCTCATTTTTGATTCCTCTATTTTATATGATCTAAGATGTTCTATTTTTTGCTTTAGTGTCATATAAGCATCTATTGTAGATGTTTTCTCTTTTGCCATTTGATATACTTCATATAAACTATCAATAGTAGAAGAATCTCCTGTTTCTAAAAAACGTTCATTAATATTACTCAAGTTTAAAAGCAAACCTGTATAATATGGAGTATCTAATCTTCCATAAACATTAATTACTGCCATCAATTCTGCAGACTTTTTTAGTCCCTGTTCATACTTTTCTACTTCTCTTTGTCTCATTATTTCTATAATTTTTAAATCATCCATTTTATTGCCCCCTAATTTTTTTACTTCATTTTCACGTGTATTATATCATAAATGCTATAAAATTCATACTATTCTCTGTACAACAATATTTTCTCTTCAAAAAGATTCATAGCAAAATTGATGATAAAAAAACTCGACCTCTCATAAAAGTGCCGAGTATATAAACATATGGTACCCTGTACGGGTTTCGAACCCGTGTATACTGCCTTGAGAGGGCAGCGTGTTAAACCACTTCACCAACAGGGCAAATAATTGGCCATTCACATGACCATTTAATAGTATCATAAATCTTTTGTTTTTACAATAGAAAAATGAATTAATTCTCATCTCTTGTAGATTTTTATTTGGAATTCCGTTTTATGACAAAAAACTGAAATAAGTCTGATAGTAGTATAATATATATGTTT
>CALVVW010000013.1 GCA_944364005.1 uncultured Bacilli bacterium
TGTAATTCTTTTGCTAATTTTACACGTTCTGCTTCTCCTCCTGAAAGAGTTGGAGCTGGTTGACCTAATTTAATATAACCAAGTCCTACATCTTCTAATACTTGGAGTTTGTTTTTAATTTTTGGTACGTTTGAGAAAAACTCTAAGGCTTCTGATACTCTCATGTCTAGTACTTCTGCAATATTTTTTCCTTTATATTTTATGTTTAATGTTTCTCTATTATACCTTGTTCCATGGCATACTTCACATGGTACATAAACATCTGGTAAGAAGTGCATTTCTATTTTTTTTACACCGTCTCCACGACAAGCTTCACAACGTCCTCCTTTGACATTGAAGGAGAAACGATTCTTTTCAAAACCATACATTTTCGCTTCTTTGGTTGTCGTAAATAATGTACGTATGTCATCGAATACTCCCGTATAGGTTGCGGGATTTGATCTTGGTGTTCTACCGATTGGATTTTGAGATATTGCTACTATTTTATCAATATTATCTAGTCCTAAAATCTTTTTATGCTTTCCTGGCTTTTCTTTGGAGTGATATATTTTTGCGGCTACTGCTTTACAAAGTATTTCATTTACTAAGCTACTTTTTCCACTGCCTGATACTCCTGTTACACAGGTAAATGTTCCAAGAGGAATATCTACATCAATATTTTTTAAGTTGTGCTCTTCAGCACCTTTTATCTTTAAGAATTTCTTATTTCCTTTTCTTCTTGTTTTTGGAACTTCAATACATTTCTTTCCACTCAAATATTGTCCTGTGATACTATTTTCGTTTTTCATTACTTCTTCTGGAGTTCCGGCTGCTACTACTTGTCCTCCGTGTTCTCCGGCACCTGGACCAATGTCTACTAAATAATCACAAGCAAGCATGGTATCGGTATCGTGTTCCACTACAATTAAGGTATTTCCTAAGTCACGCATTTCTAACATAGAATTAATTAATTTTTCATTATCTCGTTGATGTAGTCCAATGCTTGGCTCATCTAATACATATAGTACACCCGTCAAGTGAGATCCAATTTGCGTTGCTAATCTTATACGTTGTGCTTCTCCACCTGATAGAGTTCCAGCACTTCTACTTAGTGTTAAGTACTCAAGTCCCACATTTTTTAAGAAATGTAGTCGGTCTTGGACTTCTTTAATGACTAATTTAGCTATTTCTTTTTTCTCTTCTGATAATTCTAGATTATCAAAGAAAGGTATTAATTCTTTAATACTCATCTCAGTTACTTCATAGATGTTTTTTCCACCTAATTTTACTGATAATACATCATCTTTTAATCTTGCTCCATGACAAGTTTCGCAAGTGTGTTCTACCATATAATTTTCTAGCCATTCTCTGATCCATGTTGAACTTGTTTCCATGTATCTTCTTTCTAGATTGGTTATAATTCCTTCATAGAAATCTCTACTATTATATTTATTGCCACTTTTTGAAGAATACTGAAAATGTATTACTTCATCTGAACCATAAAGAACGACATCTTGTTGTTTTTTCGTTAATTTTTTCCATGGCTTTTTCATATCTATTTTATAATGCTTACAAACACATTCTAACTTTTTATAGTCTAGTCCTTCCGGGTCATCTGTTAATGTTTTTATACATCCATCGGCAATGGATTTATCTTTGTCTGGAATTAATAAGTCTGCATCTATTTGTAGCTTCACTCCTAGACCTTTACAATCTGGACAAGCACCATACGGAGCATTGAAACTAAAGATTCTTGGCTCTAATTCTGGTAGAGAGAATTCACAATATGGACAAGCAAATGCTTCTGATAATACTAATTCCTTTTTATTTTCTCCTAATATTTCCACTACTACTTTACCTTCTGATAGTTTGGTTGCTCCTTCGATTGCTTCAAATAATCTGGATCTTGAACCTTCTTTGATGATTAATCTATCAATTACAACGTCAATTTTATGTTTTTTGTTTTTGTCTAGCATGATATCTTCTGATAAATCCATCATTTCTCCGTCAACACGAACTCTAACATATCCTTCTTTGCGTAAATCTTCTAGTAAATCTTTTTGTGTTCCTTTTTCGCCATGTACTACTGGTGACATGATGATTATCTTTGTTCCTTCAGGATATTCTAAAACTTTATTTGTCATTTCTTCTACACTTTGAGAAGATATTGGAATATTGTGGTTTGGACAGTAAGGAACTCCGACGCGAGCAAAAATCAGTCTTAGATAATCATAAATTTCTGTTACTGTTCCTACTGTTGATCTTGGATTGTTGTTTGTTGTTTTTTGATCAATACTAATCGCAGGGGATAATCCTTCGATACTATCTACATCTGGTTTTTCACTTCCACCTAAAAATTGTCTAGCATAGGCAGAAAGACTTTCTACATATCTTCTTTGACCTTCTGCATAAATAGTATCAAAAGCTAAACTACTTTTTCCACTTCCTGATAAACCAGTCATTACAATAAGTTTATTCTTTGGTAATTCAATATTTATATTTTTTAAATTGTTTTCTCTTGCACCTTTTACAATAATTTTATCCATTTATACTTCACCTGCCACATATTATAACATAACTTTGTTCATTTTTCTTCATTAATTTGTTGCATACTTATTTTATAGCAAGAAACATTTGTTCGTCAATCGAACAAAAAGAAAAAGAAGATTATTTTCTTCCTTTTGAACTGTTAGTAGTTGAAATTTCTGTGGCTGGCATTTGAAATCCTGTCCCTTTTACTAAGATCTCGTAATATATGTCTTGTGGAACGATTTCTTCTATTGTACTTATTAATTTTTGATTTTTTTCTTGAGAGGATTCTACTCTTTCTCGTAATGTCTCATTTTCTTTTTTTAATTTCACCATAGTTTTGCAAATTCTATCAAACATATTTAGTGTTTCCATCATTTCTGGTGTTATTTTTTTTGCTGTTTCGTATTCTAAGCTTTGGTCAAATAATTCAATAGCTTCTTCTGGAGTAAAACCTTCACTATTATAATAATTTAGTGTCATATGATAAAAAGACTTATTTTGACTATATGGAATCTTTGTATATGCATTCTGATTATAAATACTATTATTTAAACTACTTGCTACTACTGTACATATTGGAACTTTAGCTAAGGAAGTATCTTTTAAATATTCTTTTAGTGAATGATGTCCTGGACCATTAAAATAGCAAATACTACTATTTTTAGATATTGCTTCTTGTGATATTTTTTTCTTATTTTTTTCCAAGCTTTCTTTTAAACTGACTATCATTGGAGTCCAAATTTCTGTATCATTAACATCAATAAAAGCGGTACATGAAGCACTTATTTTACTTGTGTCTTGCATGGTTGCAATTGCGATTACTGAAATTTGTGATAGAATATCTTCTTCTTCTTCGTTACTATAACCAAGTTGTTTCATTCTTTCTTTTAACGCTTTTTCTGCTTCTATGTATGTTTTGGTACCATCACAATATGTCAAAATATTAATATTCCTTAACTTGTTCTTTGCTTCTTGCACTTCTACTTTTTTCCCTGCTTTTTGTAATAAAGGAAGAAAATAAGTCTCTGCTAATTCTACTCCCTGGTTCTTATATTCTTCATCTTGTTGGAATGATAAACCTAAAAAATGAGATGGAAAGTTTTTTATATCATATCCCGGTCCATTCTCTTGTGATGTTCTAATTCTGGCTGCTTGCATACCCTCTCTAATAATGCCAAAAACTGACTTTGGATGCATGGATTGTGCTGATATACATAATAAACATGGTTCTTTTCCAATTATCGGTGTTTCTTTTTCTAACTCTTGAATTCCTAATAAGTTTTCTTCTGTTCTTGCTATTTTCTCATATAATTTTAACATTTTTACCTCTTTTCTTTAAAGGTACAAGATTTACATAGTTCTTCTGATGGCTTTCTATCTTGAAAGGACTTTTTTAGCTTTTATACCTTTCTTTATTTTGTATTTCTTCTAAAGATTCTTGATAAATATTTCCTAAGTCTATGATACCATTGCTATCTAGGCAACATGGTACTACTGTTCCATCTACTAAAATAGCAATTTGTGTTTTTAAGGCATGACAATATCCACAGCTTTTGTGATTTGTAATTTCTGGCCAGATAAACTCGTTATCTTTATCCACATATATTGTGGATGATATTTTTACATTATTTTCATTTTGTAGTTTTTCCACTGTTTCTGTGGATAAATGATAATAATCTTTTAATTTTTCCACTACTTTTGTGGATTTTTTATCTAATTTGTTATCTTTTAAGGTCCATAAGCGATAAATAATCACAGTATCTGGGGATAACTTTTCTACGTTTTGAAAGATTTCTTCTTCATAGGTTGGATTATTTTGTTCACAATGAAGAGAAAAATTTATTTTATGTAAAGCTTTACAGTCTTTTAATTTGTCTACTAACTTTGGAAATAATGTTCCATTGGTTGTGAGATTTACGTTTAAATTGTACTTTTCTGCTAATTCTAGAAACTTTATTATTTTAGGATGCAGTAATGGTTCTCCCTTCACGTGAAGATAGATAACTTTTGTCACTTTAGATACTTCTTTTAGAATATGTTCAAACTCCTCTTCTGTCATAAAGCGCTTTTCTTTTGTAATAGGGGAACAGAAAGAACAATTTAGATTGCAACAATTCGTGATTTCAATATAGACTTTTTTATACTTTTCCACTTTTCTTTTGACCTACTTTTTTAGTTTTGGGACGATATGGTTCTGGTTTATAACCTTCCTCATCTTCATCAAAAATCATATAATCATACGCTTCCCAGAGATTTACTGGCTTACCATTTTGTTTTACGGTTGCAGTATACATGCCATTTGGTGATAAGTATATTCTAGTTGCGAAAGTGGTAGAGTTATCTAGATAGGTACAAAGAGCATCACATAACCTGTTACTTTTTATTCCGTTTACGATAAAATGAATTCTAGTAGGAGCATTTTCATCTAGTGTTAATATTTCTTTTATATCGTCGCTATTTGGCATCTTATCTTTAAACATTTCGTATCGAACATAATCTCCTGTTTTAAAGATATTTAGTCTATCTTCATTAAAGAACAAAGTTAACGGTGTATTTTTCGTAGACAAGTTTTCTAATATTTTTAAAGCAATATACTGATCTACAATTCTCATTGCCGTTTGTTGTACTAAAGCATAGTTCCTTGTTTTTCCATAACGATACTCTTCTGTTTCTTTGGAAATTATCTTTTCTGCTTTTTCCCCGTATTCTTCAGTATTAAAAACTACTAATAAATCGTTTGGATGCTCTTTTTTTATTACTTTAGCTAGTTCATTTAAATCTTTTGATATTTGATGTTCAAATATTTCATGTACTTTCTCTTTATTTTCTAATTCTCTTAATAATATTTTATTTTCCATGTTAATTTCCTGCTTTCATTTCAAATAAGATATCACGTAATTCCATAGCACGTTCGAAGTCTAATGCTTTGGCTGCTTCTCTCATCTCTTGTTCGATTGCATCTACTGTTTTGGCAAATTCTTTCTTGGTCATCTTCTTTGGTTTTTCTGATGCTTTTTCATCAACATTACTGATAACTTCTCTAATTTCTTTCTTGATAGTCTGTGGTGTAATTCCATGCTTTTTATTATATTCTTCTTGAATTTTTCTACGTCTTGCTGTCTCTTCTATAGTCTCTTTCATAGAGTCAGTAATCTTATCTCCATACATAATAACATGACCATTTGCATTTCTGGCACAACGTCCTACTGTTTGAATCAAACTTCTCGTACTACGTAGGAATCCTTCTTTATCTGCATCTAGTATAGCGATAAGTGAGACTTCCGGGATATCAATTCCTTCACGTAATAAATTAATTCCAACTACCACATCATATTTTCCAACACGTAAGTCGTGAATAATTTGAAGTCGTTCTAGCGTTTTTATTTCTGAGTGGAGATAGGCTACTTTGATATCTAACTCTTTTAAATAGTTTGTTAGTTCTTCTGACATACGAATTGTTAGCGTTGTTACTAATACTCTTTCGTTCTTTTCTATTCTATCTTTAATTTCACCTACTAAGTCATCAATTTGTCCTTCTGTTTTTCTAACTTCAATCGTTGGATCTAGTAGTCCTGTAGGACGAATGATTTGCTCTACATATTTTCCACCAGTATGTTCTAATTCTAAGTCTCCTGGTGTTGCGGATACATAGATTGCTTGATTTATCTTTTTCTCAAACTCATCATATTTTAATGGTCTATTATCTAGCGCACTTGGAAGACGGAATCCATATTCTACCAGATTCATCTTTCTAGCTCTATCTCCATTATACATTCCTCTTACCTGTGGTAAGGTAACATGAGATTCATCTACTACTAGCAAATAGTCTTTTGGAAAGAAGTCCATTAATGTTGTTGGGGTTTCTCCTTTTTTTCTTCCAGCCATTGGTGCAGAATAGTTTTCAATTCCAGAGCAAAAGCCTGTTTCTTCTAACATTTCAATATCATAATTTGTTCTTTGTTCTAGACGCTCTGCTGCTAAAAGTTTGTTATTTTCTTTTAATTCTTGTAGTCTTTCTTTTAACTCTTCTTTAATACGAACGATGGCAGCTTTTAATTTTTCGTCGCTAACTACAAAGTGACTTGCTGGAAAGAGACTTAAATTCTTTTTATTTGAAATAATTGCTCCTGTTAATGTATCAATTTCACTAATTCTATCAATTTCATTTCCAAAGAATTCTACTCGATATCCAGTAGTATTCTGATAAGCAGGTATAATTTCTACTACATCGCCACGTACTCTGAAAGTACCACGTTTAAAATCAAGGTCATTTCTCTCATACATCATTTCTACTAATTTCGTTAATATTTCATTTCTTTCTACTTCTTCTCCAACTGATAGCGTTAGCATTTTATTTCTATACTCTTCTACTTCTCCAATACCATAAATACAAGAGACACTAGCAACCACAATTACATCATCACGGGATAATAAACTACTAGTTGCAGCATGACGAAGTTCATCAATTTCATCATTAATTGATGAATCTTTTTCAATATAAGTATCAGTTGATGGTACGTACGCTTCTGGTTGATAATAATCGTAATATGAGACAAAGTATTCTACTCTGTTTTCTGGAAATAATTCTTTTAATTCTGAGTAAAGTTGTCCTGCTAATGTTTTATTGTGAGCTAAAACTAGAGTTGGCTTATTTACTTCTTTTATGACATTTGCAATCGTAAATGTCTTTCCAGTTCCTGTTGCACCTAACAGTACTTGTTCTTTTTTTCCTTCTTTAATTCCCTCTACTAATTCTTTAATTGCTTCTGGTTGATCTCCAGATGGTTTGAATTTTGATACTAGTTTAAACATATTTTTTCCTCCCTTCTTATGATTACACTCATTTATACCTATATTAATACTTTCAACTTTTTTGACTATTTTATCACATTTCTATCTTTAGTTTTAGAAAAACTATTATTTTTTTATACTTTATATTTTATCAAAACAAACTTTTTTGACCTTTTATATTTCTTTTTTATATTCTTATAAATATCTTTTACTTTATTTAATAACATATCATATCCATATGTTGATAATATAAATATAGATACTTGAATGAAATATGCATATCTAGGTTGTATTTCTATTAATAAATATACTCCAAATGTTACCATCATTAAAATTACAAAGAAGAAAGCACTACTTTTTATGATTTTTTTACGGTTATAGATAATGCTAGTTAAACAAGCAAATAGTGTTAGCAAATATAATAATTTGTTAAAAGTAATAAATATTTTTTCTATATCCATAAAATTTATTTTCATTCCTAAGATATTTATTTTTTTAGTAATATACATATTGTGTTTTATAGAAATATCACTTTGTAACCAGAAATTATCTATTTTGCAAGTCATTAATTGTGTCATTTTTATTGGATTTACCATAACTCTTTCTTTTATTACTTCTCTTTCTTTTTTTCTATCTGATAAATACATGATATCTTCTTCATTATAATATCCACAACTATCATGATTCAATCCTAATACAAATTTCCACTCAGGGTTATTATTTTTTAATCCTTGTTTATTAATTCCAGTTTGTGTAATTATTAGTGATGCACTCACTCCTATTACTAAATATACCACTACAAATACAGAAGTATATTTTATAATTTGTTTTATTTTACCTTTTTGTAATTTAAAAATTTCATATAAAATAAAGGCAAAAACTATAATGATTCCTTCTGGTCTCATAATGTTTCCAAAACTAATTAGTATGGCTGCTAGTATATAATGTTTTAATTTTTTATTTTCCTTTAACAATAAAAATATACCTATGTATGTTAAAAATGTTGCGATATGATGATTTGCTAAAATAGTATTCATATAAATAGAAAAGGGAAAAATCATATATAATAAAGAAGCCATTCTTGCACTTTTTTCTGTGCAAATCTTTTTTCCAATTTGATATATTAATACTACTAAGATTGATGAATATATTATATTTAGTAATTTTAGTATCAATACATTATTAAATAACTTTAATACTAATCCTTCATAGATTACAAAACCTGTTTGATAGGCCCAGGTTGTAAAATAGGAAGTATTTTGAAAGTTAAAGTTACCTTTTGCAAAAGATTTGGCTGCTTCTAATAAAATGGAAAAATCTGTTACTTGTGGAAAGTTTAATAATAATACAGTGATTAATCTTATTACTATACTCGTTATAAATAATATTATTGGAAAATGTTTTATTTTTTTATTTAGAGAAATATAGGTACAAAGTCCAAATGCTATCAAAAACAGCATTATATGATTCGTAATTAAAAAAATTATGGCTAGTAGAGAACAAATAAATATTGCAAAAAGCATAAATATTTGAGCTAGTTTATTTCCTTTCATTGTCTTTTATCTCCTTTAGATACTGCTCTTTGCCTCTTATATTAGCATCTACTTAATGTTTTTGCAAAAGAAAAAGCATTATTCTTGTACTTTTATTAATCAATGCTTTTATATTTTAATACTACCATTTAAAATTTTATCTATAATTGCTTGTGCTCTTTTTTCCATATTAGGTAATTTATCTAAGGCAAAAAATTTTAATTCTTTACTTTCCTTATCTGATACTTTCACGGTTCCAGAATAATTTTTTACTTTGAATAAAACAATTACTGTACACAATTTATCACCATTTGGATATTCAAAATAATAATCTTTGCCGGATAATACTGTAACTAATTCTAATTCTTCTGCACTAATACCAGCTTCTTCTTTCAACTCTCTTATTGCTGTTTCTTCGATAGTTTCATAGATTCACCAGGAATTCCCCAATTATTTGTATCCGTTCTTAGGTTCAATAAAATTTCATTTTTCTCATTAAATACTAGTGTTGTTGCTCCAAGACCTATTAACGGTTCATGTCCTACCTGTTTTCTTAAATTCATTATGTATGCCATTTCTATCTCCTTTCGGTTTCTATTCATTTATACCGTAAACTGACCTTTTTACTTTTTGATACGCTTTTTTCATAGGTTCGCTTCTATAATCTACTATTTTAGTTAATGCTTCATTATGTAATTTTTGCTTCTGAGTACTTAGCCTTTTACTATCCTCTATTATTTTTTTTAATCCATACAAAGTATCTATAGCATCTGCATCAAACACACTGTCGTTTAGTGATACCATAATATCATATTTTAACATTCTTATTGGTGATAAACCTATTTTATATATTTCTTCTTCTGTTAGATTTTTACCAAATTCTAGTAGGTCCTCTTGTCCTAAACATTGTAGTGCCTCATTAAATTCTAACAATTCTATTCCCTGATAATATTTTTCCTTTACTTTATTCATCTCATTTTTCTTTTGTTCTAAGGCAAATTTAAAAGTTCTTAAATACTCTTTTTCGCTTTCATTATCACACCTTTTTATTCTTTTATTTAAATTTGTAATCTCTATATTTCTAATGTTATTAAAAAAAGGCGATAGAAAGGTTAAATCTGTACATATATGCCTTTCGCTAAAAAGCAACTGGCTCTCGCTCACTTTTTTCTCATAATAATAATTAAAATAAATTTCCATTAATTGTTGTATTGTAGGATCTGGACCTATTAAATAACTATTTATATCTAAACCTCTTGTTGCAATAGTTTTATCATCCATATGTAATAAATCATCAAATTTCCATCCCAAATTCTTTATTCTTCTTTTTAGCTCTATTTCTGCACAATTTCTTATTATTGTGCTATTTTTATCATTTAAAATAATTAATGATAATCCTGATATTGTTTGTTTTCTTAAATTTCTTATTTCCATATTTAATTTCTTCACCAATCTATAGGAAAATTATTCCTCCATTGATGCCTTTCAATTTGTCTTTTGTTATTTACTATCATACACCATAGTGATTAAAATTGCTATAAACTGCTTTACACATTTTATAATTTCACCATTTATCTAATAGCACTATCATTATATCTTTACATTTTCTTACTTTTTTACTATACTTAAAGAACACGGAAAAGGAGGAATATCTGTGAAGTCAACTGAAAAAGATTCAACTAGTGCTAATTATCAAGTATTACTAATTGACAGCGACCTTGATATTAATATACTTTTTTCTCTTTTACCAATGAAGGCAAAAGCAGAGTTATCTTTCATTCCTAATGATGAAAATATAGAGATGTATTTTGCTAGACAATCTATGAATTATCAGAAACAAGGAATTCACGCTTTATGTGTTTCTTGTGATCCAGCAAAATTAGTAGTTGCTAAAGATTTTCAAATGGATACTTGTTTTTTAAACAATGGAATCAATGATTTTTTAGATTTTGATAAAAATTATGAAATACCAGTTAAAAAATTAATTAAATAAGACTTCTATTTATGATTTAGAAGTCTTTTTTTGATATCATGTCATAGTTCTTACTATGTTCTTTTTCACTTTTTAGCAATATTTCGACATATTTTGCTTAATATGGTGTTACAATGGTTAAAAGATTAGGTGATTGTATGGGTGAAGAAGAGTATAATAAAATCGTGCAAAGAATAAGTTCTACTAATTTTTACCATTTTATGAATTATTATGATTTAACTTATGGAGAGTTACTAGGTATTATTGGTTATGGAGTTCATTCTGATGTTTCTAGGATGCGAAAAAATACTTTATATAAATTATTGCGTACTAAACAATGTATTTTAGAATTTACAGATTCTAAGATAGGGATTATGGCTGATGCTCATATCGGCAGTCCTTTCATGAGTTGGGATAAAATTAATAGGATGTATGACTTTTTCTTTGATAATGATATTTATACGGTTGTTCTACTTGGAGATTTATTTCATGGTCCTTCTTATAGTTGTAAAAACAGACCTAACCGAAGTATTACTCAATGTTATCAACAGTTTGTTGCGTGTGAAGATAATTATCCCAAGGGATTTCAGAATTTTATGTTACATGGTAATCATGAACAGAGATTTGAACAAGTTGGTATGGACTTATGGAACATGCTTGCTGTTAGAAGAAATGATTTTTTCTCTTTAGGTATTGGTAGATGCTATGTTAAAATGAACGGATTTATTATTTCCTTAAACCATCCTGGTATTGAAGACCGTCTTCTTCCTCCTGAACTTCATTATGATATTGGTCTTTATGCCCATTATCATTATTTTTATCAAGGAAGCAAAAGAATTTATATTGGAACATGTAGTAATCTTGTGAATAGACCTCCATCTTCAAAGATAGATAATCCTGGATTTGCTGTTTTGTCTGCTTGTGATGAGGATTTATGTGTTACAGCCTATGACTTATCTACAGATAATATCGAACCTTTATTTGCAAAGACATATTCTAAGTCAAACAAAAGATAGGACTAAGCGTGTCCTACCTTTTTTTGATATGCTTTTAGTATTTTTTTGATACCCTTTTCATTGCTTTTTTCTAGACTACTTGGAACATATTCATGTTGTTCATTCAATTTTTCTAACAATTCTTTTACTTCGGTTTCTGCTTCTTCTGGATTGTATCTATTCATTCCTATTCTGTGAATTGTATTTAATAAATATATTCCTTCCTCAGTAGATGGATTTATTTCTATTCTGCTATCTGATGTTTTTGATGGAATGTAATATTTACTTTCTTGCTCATGCATTATATCAAATATCTGGTGTGCTTTTTTTCTTTCTATTTTATATAAATCTTGACAAATGGTATTATGATTTTTTAAAATTAGTTCTTCTATATTTGGTAAAGTACTTTGATATATAAAAGGAATTTTCTCACTTTCCAATTTTAATGAGATGATTTCTGATAAATAGCTTTCTATTATGTTTTTCATACTACTTTCTTGATATATATTTTCTTCATAATTCAGCTTATCTCTGATTAGACCTAACCAGTTTAAAAATTCCTTTAGTGTAGGTATTTCTCTATATTTGTCTAAATCTTGACCGTTATAGTAGGCATCTATTTTTATATTAGCAGGGCTTATTTTTAAATTTTCAAGATTATTATTCATCTGAATCGTAGTTTCAAACATCATAGTTGGATATTGTCTTTTAGCATTTAAAGTTGGCAACTGGGCATATCCGCATTCTAATTCTTTAGCAATATATTCATTATCATTTATTATTGTTGTTGTATCAAGTACATGAATTCCCACCTTTTTGCTTCCATCTTGATTATAGGCTATTGAAAAAGCAAAAGGCTCTATTCCTTCTATTTGAAATGTTCTTACTGTATCAGTTGTTTTAAATTCAGGATACCCTTTTATAAGATTTCTAATTATACCATCATTAAGTAAATATTCATATATTTCTCCTCTTTGTTCATTGTCAAAGTATTGAACTCTATTATTTTGAATATTGCTCTTTTCATAGTTATTATCAAATATTTCTATTTCTTCTATATCTGTCAATACTTTTTCTGTACTTTGATAGCTCTTACCCTTGATATATTCTTTAAATTCTTCTATTCTTAGATAATATTTATCTTGCTCTTCTTTAGTTAATTCTACTTCTTTATTTATAAATAATTTTATTATTTCTTTATAATATGCTGGTTCTATATAGTCAAATCCTTGATTTTGAAGTTTTAATTTATAATTTTTAATAAAGTTATCTAATACTAATAGAACAATGTGTTCTTTTCTTCTAGTGATTACTTTTTTTCTACCTTGGTCTTCTTGTTCTTTATATGTTGTTCTAGCTTTTGTAAATTCTTCTATTTCAAGTAACTTTTTGATATACTCGTAATTTCTATCATCTTGCATTAATTTATTTAATATATCATAGTAAACACTGGTATCCTCATCTTCTATTTCATAAAATACTGGTTTTATTCTTGTAAATTCTTTTTCTATATTTTTTAAAAATGCTTTTCCCCAACGATTTTCTTCCTTATTAATATGTTTTCTCTTTTGTTTTATTACATCTATAGCTAAAATAGTTAGTTCTTCTAATTCATACTCTGGTAAATTTCGCATATGATTCAATAATTCTTTAACCTCTTCTGGAATAAATCGTACTGGCATATTACTATATTCTGATGTGTATTTACCTAATACTAATTTTCTTAAAATTCTTTGGAAGTCTTTTTCAATTTCATTTTTTGGTTCTATAAAATCATAATTTTCAATTAATTCTTCATTTGCTAATTCTGGATTTGTTAATAGTTTAATTTGCGCATTGTCTAACTCTTTTAGATGTATTATACACTCTAGGAGTTGATGACATTTTCTAAGCTCTGATGTCATATCTTCTAGTTTTTCTTTTAAAGAAGAGTATTCTTCTTTATTCATTTGGGCACATATTAGTTTTTTTGAAGTAGGAAGTCCTTGTTTTATATTACTATCTACAGCTACCATACGATAAATATTTTCAGTCATTTCTTTTTTATATGATTTTTGTTCTTGTAGTGCTTTCGTATAGATACTTTGCAATTCTCTTAGAATTGATAATCGTTCATTATAAAATCCTGTTTCTTTATATAATTGAAATTTTTCTTTTGCTTCATCTGATATCCAATAATTAATTAACTCTATGTCTGAAATTGTTTTTTTTCTTCTTTCTTCTAATCTTGATTCTCTTGGTGTATCATTTGTAGTTCTTCTTTCTTCTACTGGTGCTGGTTGATTACGCATCCATCTAAATTTTTCATCAATTTCTTTAATTTCTTTAAATTCTATTTGAGTTTCTAAAGCAAGTTCATCTTGACCCTTGTTTTTATAACTTCTGTTTTGTGCTCTGTTACTTCTTTTCATCGCAATTAACGTTTTACTAATTTCCGATAATTTATCGTCAGTCAGTTCTTCTCCAAGTTGTCTTTCTAATTCTTGTAGACTTTCTACATTCTTTATGTATGATATTGCTTCCTTAACTATTTCTATATACTCTTCTTTTCTTTTTCTCATATTCACCTGTTCCTTTTATTTCCTTATTAGTTTTTTTACTAGAAATTTTTCTATTCCATCTTCATTATTAGAGGTTGTTATAGCGTTTGATTTTTCTTTTACTTCTGGTAGTGCATTCCCCATGGCGACACCTAAACCTACTCGTTCGATTACCTCTAAATCATTTAATCCATCTCCAAAAAATATCATTTCTTGTGTACTTATTCCTAAATTTTGTCCTAATGTTTCTAAGGTATTTGCTTTATTAATGTTTTTTGGATTAATAATTAGCCATTGATCATTACTATTTGAGTTTTGCATTATAAAGCAATTCACATTAGAAAATTTCCGGGTAATCAACTGATAATTGGTATTGACATCTTCTCCTGTTTTTAGAAATATATTCATTCTGGCTATTTTTTCTTGTATATCTTCTACTTTATCTATTTGTGTTTTTTCTACAATAAATGGTAACAATTCACTTGTAAATTTATAAGCGTAATATTTTGTTCCTGAAATTAAATATATTTGTTTTGATATTTCTTCTACTTCTTGTATTATTTTATTTGCTTCTTGATTAGTGATGTATCCCATCCATTCTTCTTGTTGTCTATCAACATCATAAATAGTTACTCCATTATTTACAATTACATGTGTAAAAATATCTATTGGGACTGCATTTATTGTATCTTCTAATGTCCTAGCGGTTGCACCTACTATTTTGTAACCTTCTCTTTTTAAACTTCTTAATATCTCTTCGGTTTTTGGTAATACTTTTTTATCATCCGTTAGTAAAGTACCATCAAAATCCATTGCAATTAACTTATATCCCATACTACTTCCTTTCTTGTCTTTATCATACTATTTCATTTGTTAAAATACAATCTTTTATTTTAAAATAATAAAAAAAAGAAATAGAATTCTTCTATTTCAATTTTTTTATACATTCTCTTGCTTGATACTTAGCTAGATTCCATTCTCTAAAGTCTTGGGTTTCAAAATCTCTTTTTTGTAAATATTTTTTTAATAACTTTTTTGCATCTTTATCTTTTACTTCTTCTAAGAAATCTACTAATTCTGGAATGTTATCAGCATGATTATTCATTAGATAGTAAATATCAATATCATTTTTCTTTTGATATCTATCAATATTTCTTATGGCTATTACTTTATCTATATTTATATAATTGATAATTACATATACTGTAATTATGATTATCATATAACTTTTTACAATATTAAATTTATCTTTTATAATATAGATAATTGTTGGTATTAAACAAATTGTTTCAGTAAATAAGCTGATGTATACTAATAACCTTAATAAAGTATAACCAAATTCTTGTTCATATAAATACATTCTAATAAAAGATGAAATTATAATTATAAATGTTAGAAATACTAATAGTATCGATAAAACTTTTATTGTTTTATTTTCTTTTTTGTTATCATACTTTTTCGTATATAAGATTACACACAGATTTATTAGGGATACAATCATTAATTGGAAGAAGCCTTGTCTTGCATATTCAGCATAAGTAATTGTTGATCCTACAGAATGAAGTAGTAAAGATTTTATTTGTATTATATCAAAAATAATATAGATAATATTTAATACTATTAATAATAATTTGATTGTATCAGTTTCTTTCTTTTTTTCTTTTGTGACTCCTTCTCCATCGCGCTCTTCTTCTTGATAGTTAGAAAGTAAATATAATAATAATGCTGAACAATAGATAAAGAATGCTATTATCATTAATACTCTGGCGATAATATTTCCGAATCTTAGATGATGGAATGCTTTAGTTGGTATGTTTAATATATATGATATTAAATCATTAAAAATCATATCTGCTGATGATAATAGAATAAGTACTACTATTATCACTGGTAGAATAATTAAAATAGATTTTAGTTTCTTTTTCCATTCTTTCTTTAAATGTATTTTTTTATCTATTCCTTTTTTTACTTTCGTAAATACTTCACCAATATATTCTAATGGATTTAGTATTATACAAAATCCGTCACCTATTAAATCTATTACTTTAAAAGTAGGTCTTATTGTCATAATAAATAGTAAAATTATTAATATGGTTATTACTATAGAATTTACTATTTTGAAAAATAAGCTATCAAAAACAAAATAAGTTAATGATAATAAAAATATTGGTATTAATAGAATTAGACCTTTTTTATTATTTATTTTATTATTCTTTTTTAATATTTTATAAATTATCCATATTAACGGAATATTAAACAATATTACCGATAAACCTAGTTTTGTTCCATAATACATAATACAAAACCAGATTGCTAATAAAAAAATATATATAAAATTAACCATGTTCTTCATCCCTTTCATAATCTAGAATATCTCCTGGTTTACAATCTAGTACTTCACAAATTTTATTTAACGTAGAAAATCTAATTGCCTTTCCTTTATTTGTTTTTAATATCGAAAGATTTGCCTGTGTAATTCCTAGCTTTTCTGCTAATTCCTGAGATGATATTTTTCTTTTAGCCATCATTACATCTAAATTTACAATTATTGCCATACTACCTCCTATATTGTTAAATCATTTTCTTCTTTATATTCAGTTGCCTGTCTAAACAGTTCACTTAATAAGTATAAGGCAATTCCTACTCCTGTAAATAAAATTGTGAAGAAAGTTAAAGATATTTTTAACGTTAAAGTATATACAGGATAGATAAAGATTGATAATAATAATGCTAAAAATATGATAATGCCGATGATAAAACTAATCCACATTGTCTGTTTTAGACATTTTACCATAGTCATTGTAAAAGGGTTTTCAATTTTTAACTGGTTAAATAATCTTATAAATTGATATACTAATATTAAGAATAAAATTCCACATGGATAGATTAAAAATACTAATAAATCAAATTTAATATTTAGTACCTCTAGTATTTTCCATAAAGCAAGTAATAATATAATTCCTATTCCTATACATATTTTTAATAATAAACTGATTACTGTCGCGATTGTTTTGGTTTTATTTTTTTGCATAATTTTTCCTCCTTTTGATATTATTATATTCCTAATATATTAAAAGTCAATATATTTTTATTGTTTTACGATAAATTATTCTTGATTTACAACAAATATATTTTTTTACAAAAAAAAGAAACTGATTCACAGTTTCTTATCGTCCATACCACCAAGAGTATAGTCCACTAGGGAATCCAACATAATTTCTTGGATTTAATGTACTTCTTTGGTAAGTTGCCCAGGTACATCCTCCACCTTTATTCCAGTCGCAAGTAGTTACTTCTAAGTGTAGATGTGGTCCTGATGAGTTACCAGTTGATCCCATACGTCCAATTACGGTATCTGGTGTTACTATTTGTCCTACATTAACATACCAAGCTGATAAATGTGCATAGGTAGAATATAGGTATCTTCCGTTTGTATAATGTCTTATCTTTAATACTAAGGCACCCGCATTATCATAGTATTTAGCAAATACAACACCTGTTGCGATTGGATGAATTTCAATATTTGTATAGTTCCTATTTCCAAGATCGATTCCTAAATGACCGTTGTTCATCCAGTTTTGCGTTACATATCCACTATCCATTGGTCTAAAGAATCCTGCTGCTGATGGTGGCATAATATTTCCTGCTCCACCGCCACTACTGCTTCCTCCTCCACTTGATGCATTATTTCTATCATGACGTATTTGGCATTGTTGAATATCCTCATTTTCTCCACAACCAATAGATTCATAATATTTTACGTTTGCTTTGGCAGCATCGATTTGTTCTTGTACTCCTGGCATAGCATCTTTTAGAGCTTTTGTATCAGCGTTAATTCTTTCTTTTTCACTTTCTAATTCTGTTTGTAGTTTTTTTTGCTCTGTTTGCTTTGTCGTTAAGTCTTCTTGCTGTTGTTTATTTTTAGCAATTAAATCTTCTAATTCTTTCATGATTTTATCATTATATTCTGTTAGTTGCTCTACAACTGACATGCGATAAATCATATCTGTAATACTAGTCGCTCCAAAAGCATACTCTAAATAGGCATTTTCTCCGTTTGCTAATTGATAATATTCTAGTATCTTTTTACTTTCTTCACTTTTTTCTTTTATTTCTTGATTACTTTGATCAATTTCAGTTTGAAGAGTTCCTATCTCTTCGACAATCTTATCTAATTCTGCTTCAATTTCTGCAATTCTGGCTTTGATTTCTGCTACTTCTTTATCATTTTTAGCAACTTTATCTTGCTTTGCTTGTAAATCTGCTGTATATTTTTCTACTTCTGCTCTAAACTCTGCTAGAGTATTGGCACTAGCTTGTGCATCCATAGGTAGTATGATATAAGATGCAATAATAGAGATTAGAACTAGAAAAGCTATTATATTATATTTTTTCATTATATCTTCAAATACTTTCTTACGGCACTGGCACTACCAACCATACCTACTAAAATACCAATTATTACAACAATTCCAGCAGTTGAATAAATAAATGGTTCTGGTTCGATTAATTGAATTAACTGGGTAAATAAATAGCCATCGAAGTGCTTATAAAATGCTAAGTATCCATATGTAGTAAATATTACTGGTACAATAGAACCTAATAGTCCTAAAATCATACCTTCAATAATAAATGGTGTTTTGATGGTAAAGTTACTTGCTCCAACTAATCTCATGATACCTATTTCTCTTCTTCTTGCTGATATTGTTAATTTAATTGTATTTATAATTAAGAATACTGTTACAATAACTAGGGCTATTACTACACCATATGTTACTTTTTCGATAGATGAGAAGGCAGTTACCATTTTATCTACCATTCCTTCACCATATCTTACTGTATTTACTTGGTCTATTTTTTCAATTCTAGCAGCAGTATTTGATATTTTTTCTACGTCTTTTACTTTTACTTGGAATGTATCTTTTAGAGGACTTTCCTCATCACTCCATTCATCTAGTACTGTATCAAACACTTCTGATTCTTCTTGCATTTCTTCTTTTACTTGTTGTTTGGATGCAAAAACAAGACTTTTTTTATTGACATTTGGAATTGATTTTATTTCTTTTTCTACCATTTGTACTTCTTCATCTGTTACATTATTATTTAAAAATATTACGATAGTTAAATCTTTTTCGATTTCTTTCGTAAAGTTTTGTACATTAAATGATGCCATAATAGCGATAGCTACTATAATCAGTGTAATAGTAATACAAGAGATGGATGCTAAAGATAAACTAAAATTTCTGATTACACTTTTAAAGGCATCTCTAATGCTTCTTGCTAACATTCTAAATATTCTCATCTATATATGTTCCTTTCTGCTTAAAGTTAACCAAATGTCCATCTTTTAAAGTTACTACTTGTTTTTTCATACTATTAACAATTTCTTTATCATGGGTTGCCATAATAATCGTTGTTCCTCTTGTTTTGTTGATATTATCTAGTACTTTCATGATTTCCATACTTCTTTCTGGATCTAGATTTCCAGTTGGCTCGTCACATAATAATAATTTAGGATCATTTACGATTGCTCTAGCAATTGCAACACGTTGTTGTTCTCCTCCTGATAATTGGTCAGGATAATTATGTACCTTATTCTTTAATCCTACTTCTTCTAGTGCTCTTAATACCTTTGTTCTTGTTTTTTCTTTACTAGCACCAATTACTTCCATAGCAAAGGCTACATTTTCATATACCGTCAGTTTAGGTAGTAGACGATAATCTTGGAAAACGATTCCAAGTTTTCTTCTTAATTTATATACTTTTGTATTTCTAAGTTTTGCTACATCAAGTCCACCAACAATTATTTGACCTTTCGTTGGCTTTTCCTCACGATATAGCATCTTGATTAATGTACTTTTTCCACTACCAGACCCGCCAATTACGAAAGTAAAAGAACCTTTTTCAATAGCAAGATTTAAATCATAGATTGCAGTAACTCCATTTTTATATTTTTTCTCTACATTTTTTATTCTGATTAAGTCCATATTTACCTCCATCCTAGTATATTTCATTATATCATAAATTCCGACATAACAAAAGAGGAGTTTTGTAAAATCTCTCCTCTTAACATTACTTTCCACCTTTTACCTCATAAGCATCTTCTACTACAAAAAAGGCACCAGGATCAATTAATTTTATTCCTTCTGTTAACTTATAATAATCTCTTTTGGGAATCACCGATAGTAATACTTTTCTTCTTTTTTCTAGAAAAGCACCTTCTACATTAAATATGGTTACTGTATGTTTTAAATTATTTAAAATGTATTCTCTTATTTCTTTGTCTTTTGTTGTTACGATATAAAATGCCTTATTACTGGATATTCCTAATAATACTTTATCTATCATCATGTTATTTATAAATACTAAAATAATAGCATACATCATCATTGACCATCCAAAGAAAAAACTTCCTATGATAATTATAATTGAGTTTATTACCATACTAGATTTTGCGATTGGTATTTTATGATATTTATATAATATTTGACTAATAATAGGTAGGCCGCCATTACTAAATCCTGTTTTATAAATAAATCCATTAGCAAGTCCTCCGATTACTCCGGCAAAAATAATAATTAAAAACTTATCATTATAATCAATTGTAATACCTTGGGTAATTATGGCTGTTACTTTTACAAATAGAGGATAGATAAATGTGGCTAGTAGGCTTCCTAGAGTTCTTTCTATTCCTAAATACAGAAAACTAAATAATAGACAGGCTGTTGATATTAATAATATCATTATAGATGAATCTATGCCATAAACATAATTTGTAATGATTGCTATACCATTTACTCCGCCTGCTACTAAGTCTGTTGGCAGTAATAATAAATTATATACTAAGGATAACACGAAAAGTGAAACAAGTAATATAGCAATTCTCTTAGCTAATTTTTTTCTTTTTAATTTTTTTATTACATTTTCAACAAATATATCCATTATTCACCTCCAAAGACCTCATAGGCATCTGTTACTACAAAGAATGAATGTGGATCTATTTCATGAATTCCTTCTTTCAATTTATAATAATCTTTTGTAGGGAGTACACACATTAGAACTTTTTGTTTTTCTTTGGCATATCCGCCCTTGGCATTAAATACTGTTACACCATGGTTTAAATACTTTAGGATATATTCTTTTATTTTTTCTTCCTCTTCTGTTACTATGTAGAAGGCTTTACTATCAGACACTCCTAATATTACACGATCTGACATATAACTAATTACATATAAGATGATAATGGAATACATAAATTGGGTTGGTCCAAAGACAAAAGCTGTTAATAATACTATAGTTCCGTCACAATATAACATACTATTTCCCATACTTATTTTTAGATACTTTGATAAAATTTGATTTATAATGTCAGTTCCTCCTGTGGTAAAACCTGCTTTATATATTAGTCCAGCACCAAAACCATATACTACTCCACCAAAAACTGAAATTAATAGTAATTGATTGGTATCAATATCAATGATATTTCCAATATTTTTAGTTAAATTTACACAAATAGGAAATAATAGCGAACCTAGAATAGTTGCTTTTGTTTTTTCTTTTCCTAATAAAAAATAGCTTAATATTAATAGAAAAATTGAACCTATTAAAATTACTAGCGAATTATCAATATTAAAAAGATGGTTAATTATAATTGCAAAACCGGCAACTCCACCAGCAACAATATTATTGGGTACTAAAAATAAATTATATGATGTTGCGATTAAAAGGCAACCAATTAGTAATTGAATATGTCTTTTTATACTTGATTTCGAATTAATTTTTTCTAATATTTTTAAATCATTTTTCTTAGAAAGCCATCTCATAAGTACCCTCCTTTAATTCCTGTTTTTTAAATTTGCTTCTATAAACATGTCCAAATCTCCATCTAATACTTTTTCTACATTGCTTGTTTCTACATTTGTTCTATGATCTTTTACCATGGAATAGGGATGTAGGACATAACTTCTGATTTGAGAACCGAAATTGATGTTCATTTGTTCTCCTTTTATTGCATTTAATTCTTTATTCTGTTCTTCTATTTTTTTCATAAGAAGCTTATTTTTTAATACTTTTAATGCTTGTTCTTTATTTTGTATTTGACTTCTTTCATTTTGACAAGTTACTACAATCTTAGTAGGTAAATGAGTAATTCTTACTGCTGAATCCGTTGTATTGACACCTTGTCCTCCAGCACCAGTAGAACGATAGACATCTATTTTTAAATCTTTTTCATCTATTTCTATACTATTATCTTGTTCTATCTCTGGAGTTACTTCTACCGATGCAAATGAAGTATGACGTCTATTATTTGAATCAAATGGTGATAATCTTACTAATCGATGAACACCTTTTTCATTTTTTAAGTAACCATAAGCATTTTTTCCTTTGACTCTCATCATTACACTTTTAATTCCTGCTTCGTCTCCCTCCTGATAATCCAATACTTCTATTTTATATTTCTTTTTTTCACACCATCTTGTATACATTCTATATAGCATTAATGCCCAGTCACAGGACTCTGTTCCACCGGCACCTGGATGTATTTCTAGTGTGCAATCATTTTTATCATATGGACCATCTAAAAGCAGCAATAAGCTCACTTCTTCTATTTTTTGTTCTATCGATACAATTTCTTGTTCTAATTCTTGGATTGATTCTTCATCATTTTCTAATTCCAGTAAATTTATTAACTCTAAATCATCTTTTACTTTTGTTAATAATTGCTCTATGCTATCTACTGTATTTTTTTCATCATTTAACTCTTTTATAGTATTTTCTGCTTTTTGTCTATCATTCCAAAAATCTATTTCTTTTGTTTTCTCTTCTAGTTCCTTTACTTTTAGTTTTAGCGAATCGATGTCAAAGTGACCTCCATAATTCTTCTAGTTTGTTTTCACTTTTTAATAATTGGTCTTTAATCTCTTTTAATTCCATTTTTTCTTCCTCCTTTTTAGTTTGTACTGTTTTTTCTTTTCTATTCTTTTCTTAAGTCAATGATAAGGTAACATATTTTTTATGATTTCTCAAATACTTTTTTTATTATTTTTGTATACTTTTTCAATATTTTACATATATTATTAGTGAGGAAGGTTCACTGTTAAGTGTGAAGATCCTCTGTAAATAGATAAAGGAGCTAAATTAAGCTCCTTTTTTTGTTTTTTGATAAGTTTTTTGTTGATATAAATATTCTTCTATATGCATTTGATGGTATGTTTGGTTTTTTTCTATACTATCTAGTTTATTATACATATTCATAAAAGGTATCTCGTAAGGACTGTTTTTACTTCCGCTACCACTAAATCTAACTGTATAGGAAGGAAAAATATCCATCATTCCTTTATAGAAAGTTATTTTATATGTTTCCTCTTCTGGTTGTATTTGTAGTTTACAAGGATCTTTATCTATTTTACTATCACTTACCCATTCAATCATATTATCATGGAATACATTTGCCCAGTCATTATCATTTTCTTTCTTTGATGGCTTTATTTCTAAACCTAAATCTTTTACAAATTGATAAAATTCATCATCATCTTTTTCTTTTAGTGGCGTTTTATTTTTTATAATATTATATAATTCATCTATACTTTGAAAGAAATCATAATTTTCTTTTGTTATTGTAAAGGTTTTTTTCTCTGGTAAGTCTTGTAGTCTTTCTGTTGGTATATATTCCCAGAATAAATCTAGTGTTCCTCCATAAGCTATGCTAAAGCTTCCTTCTTCTGTAGTTATTATAAATTTATTATGATTATCAAGATCATATTTTTTTATTTTTAACATATTGTTCCTTCTTTCTCTAACTGAATTATAACATATAACTTGTTATAATTATACTTTGTTTTAGGAATAAGTTTAATAGAAAAAAGTATTGAGTAAAATCAATACTTTTAGGCCTTTTCGATATATTTTAATTCTCCCATTCGTGATGTTGGTACAAAACCTGCTTCTGATGCGATTACATCTGGGATTCTGTTTACAATGGTTGCACAAGTAAGTTCTACTGTATTTGGCTTTTCAATTACCATTGTTGTATTTGGTTCTCCATATATTGTCCATTCGTTTCTATCGAATTCATCTTTATTATATACTTTTCCAATACATTCTGTCTCTAGTGTAATACCTTCTTTTGTCTCGGTAGTAACAACAGCACTCATACCTGTTGCCATACCTGCTTTTACAGTCATACCTAAGGTACTAGACTCAATATCATAATCATTAAATTGTGGTACACATTTTTGTCTTTGACTTACTACGGTTAAACCTAGTTTATCACAAAGCCATCCATTTACATTCCACATATATGATGGAGCATAAGCGCCACTTTCAATTACTTTTTGTCTTTCTTCATCAGAAATTTCATCTGCACTTGCTACATCACGTTCAAACTCTTCTTTTGTTAGTCCTGCTCCATGTGCTTTTGCTAAAGCAATTCCATAGTCTTCTACATTATAAGATGAACTACCTTTGATTTTCGTGATATTGTGACTTGCTCCTACTAAAGTAGTAATTAAATTTCCCCAGAAAGCATCTTGATATCCACTACCAGTAATGGTACAGTTATTTTCTTTAGCAAGTTTATCGATTTTACTAGTTAGTGTTGGATTAGAATTCATTGGGAAGAATGCTTCTTCACAAGTAGTAATTGCATTAACTCCACATTTTGCACAAGTCATTAATGCATCTTCTACATCTGCAAGTAGGCTCATTGTTGTTACAATGGTACAGTCTGGTTTTAAACTATTTAGTAGTTCTTCTGACTTTGCTGCGTCTTCTACAACTACTCCTACTTTATCTCCTCCCATGATTTCTCCAATATCTTTTCCTATTACTGCTGGATTATTATCCACAGCTCCTATGATTGTTCCACCATTTTCTATTACGTAGCGCATGGTGTAAACACTCATTTTTCCACAACCATATTGAAATATTTTTAATCCTTTCATTTTTTCCCTACCTTTCTTTTTTAGTATATCACTTAAGTATAAATTAAAACGTTTTAGAATTAAAAAAAGTACACTTTTTAGTGTAACTTTACATTTATATTATTTTCTTTTTTTATTTATATATACTTTTATTAAATCTGGATCGTTTTGATTTTTTGGTAGGTTATCTAATGAAAAAAACTTCATATCTTTTGATTCTTCATCCCAGATTAAATCTCCCGAATACTTTCTAATCAAATATAATGCGGTATTATTTATTACAACATCTCCATTAGGGTACTCATTTTTTCTAGAAAGGCCTGAGACAATATCTAATAATTCCAAATCTTCTTCTCTTACGTCTAAATTAGTTTCTTCTTTTATTTCTCTAATTACTACTTCTTGAAATCTTTCTCCAACTTCTTGACATCCTCCAGGTAATCCCCATTTATCATTATCTTTTCTGCTTTGTAATAGTATTTCTCCTTTATCATTTTCAATAATTGCTGCTGCTCCATCTTGTAAAATTGGAATTTTATGTTGTAATGTTCCCATGCACTTTCTTATAAACACTGGATAACCGTAGATTTTACTTACTTTCATTATTTCCTCTGGCGATAAGTTTTCTAACATTTTTACAAACTCTTCATAAGGCATTTCTCTTTGTTCTTTTCTTGTTAGTTTCCTAATATCATCTATTACTTCTTTATTTCTCATCTACTTTACCTCTTTCATAATTACTCTTATTATAACACTTTGTGATTATTCGTCAATTATCAAGGTTCTTTTTTTAATCTTCGACTATTAATTCTAAAAGGTAACGACCTGATTCTTCATATGTTATTACTCCATCTTTATTTAAATCTTCTTTTTCTTCATAAAACAAATCGTCTTTTAAATAAAATTCTTCTTCTCCTTTACTCAAATAGCTTAAAGCTCTTGCAATATTGAGATTTTTTTCATTTCCATATTTATTCACTTCCAATTACTCTCTTATATTTTCTTTTTTAACACTCCTATTATATATAATTTAACATATATAGTAAGATATTTCTATTGTGGCATGGTTATTTTACGGTATTATAGTTAACTATTTCTTGCAATCATTTCTTCTCAGTGGTACAATCAGTTAAATAATTTTAAATAGAGGTGTTCATTGTGAAAAAATATAGTCAAGATGATATAGATACAGTTATCAAAATTCTTAAAGATGATGGTGTAGTTAGTGTTCCTACAGATACTGTTTATGGAATCTGTGCTAGAGTTAATTCTATTAAAGCATTTCATAAATTAGTTGAAATTAAGAATCGCCCTACTAATAAAAACTTCCCAATTATGTGTAGCGATTTAGAGCAAATTAAAAGTATTGGCATTGTAGATAAAAGAGTAGAAAAATTAATTAATGCATTTATGCCTGGACCTATTACTTTAGTTTTAAGAAAAAAGAATGATAATTTTTTAACTATTAATAATGGTGGTGAAAGAGAAACAAATGAGATTGCTGTTAGGATGGCTACATCTTCCTTTTTAAAAGAGGTAATTATAGGTGTAGGATGTCCCTTGTTTATGACTAGTGCTAATAAAAGTGGTATGGAGGTATGTAAAAATTTAGACGATATAGAAAAGATGTGTCCTACATTAGATGGTATGGTAGAAGGAGATGTTTCTTTTGGAGAAGCTAGTACTATTGTTGATTGTACTGGTTATAATATAGTAATTCAAAGATCAGGTCCGATTTCAGAAGAACAGGTTATGGAAGTATTAAATAGATAGTCAGAGTGCATTATTTTATTCTTTCTTCCATTAAAGCATCCTGTTTAAATTAAAAAGATGTCAACAAATTAAAGGTTCTATAATAAATAGTGTTGGTGAGTAAAATTGCTGACACTATTTTAGTCTATAAAAAAGAGTCATTTCAGA
>CALVVW010000014.1 GCA_944364005.1 uncultured Bacilli bacterium
CTGCATGTTCAACAAAAATATTAAGAATGTTATATACAATGTGCAAAAATAATACAACATTCAAAATAAATTAACAAATTAATTTTATCATATATATTACTATAATACACGAAAATTTAAAAAAATGTCTATTTTCGTGATTTTTGACATGGTATAATATTTTTATAAATTTAGTATGTTAAGATTTTTTAGAAATGTTACAATTTTATATTAGATTTTATTGATAGTTCCTCATTGACAACAGGAACCTAGTAATAATTCTTATAGAGCTTGTAATATCTTAAAGATAAGATATTACAACAAGTATGACGAATTATTACTGCCTATTATCAATGATTTTCCTATCAATAAAATTATAAATATTATGTGTATAATGTAACATTTTAAAAAAGCTTTAACATTTTATAAATTTAGTATTGACAAAACTTAGATAGTCAATTTATTGAGTAGGAATTTTTTAGTAATTAAACCAGTGGTATGTGTAAAAATGAGATAATAATTGGTAATATTATTCTTGAAGTGAGGGATAATTATGAATCAAGAAAAGATAGGGAAATTTATAGCACAAAAAAGAAAAGAAAAAAACTTAACTCAAGAACAAATTGCTGAAATATTAGGTGTAAGTATTAATGCAGTCAGTAAATGGGAACGTGGATTATGTTTGATGGATATGTCATTATTAAAGCCATTAAGTCAAATATTAGATGTTACTATCAATGATATTCTTTCTGGAGAAGAAATTAAAACAGAAGATATAATAAATAAAGCGGATGAAAATATTGTTAATCTTACAGAACTTTATGACTTGAAATCATCTAAAAATGGAGTAGATGTATTTACTATTGTTACACTAGTTTTATTAATTTATTATGGTAAAAAAGAAATGAATTGTTTAGGATTTGCTATGATTTGGTTTGTATATCGTATGACATATAGTTATAATAAATATAAATATACAAAAGATAAAAAGGAAATCAGAGCATCTATTTTCTATGGTGTTTTCTTTATATTGACAACAATTATTTTTTTAAAACAAACACTTTTATAACTATCAATTATAATTTCATGATTGGTAAAACTCTAGAAATGTTTCCTGTTAAAAATAGCTTTTACATTATATGATGTTAATGTGAAAGGAGAAAAAGTATGAATCAAGAAAAAATAGGAAAGTTTATTGCTGAATGTCGAAGACAAAGAAAAATGACACAATCTGAACTTGGAGAGAAGTTAGGTGTAACTGAAAAATCTATTAGTAATTGGGAAAATGGAAGAAATATGCCAGACTTATCTTTATTTAAGCCATTGTGTGAGGAACTTAATATTTCTTTAAATGACTTGATGAGTGGTGAAAAAGTAAAAGAAAAAGATTACCGAGAAAAATTAGAAGAAAATATAATCAATACCATAGATTATTCAAATAACAAAATTAAAAGTCGAAATATTTTTATTGGTTTGCTATTAATAGTCTTTGGAGTTTTGATTTCTATTACTGCTGTTGGAATATTTCCTAGTGAAAGTAGTTGGGGATCTATTTATTCGGTTTTCGGAGGAATCATTTCTTTAATAGGAGTTAGTAGATTTACTAAGAGATTAACATATGGAAAAAGATTAATTTGCAATTTTGGCTATTTCTTAATATTTATATTGCTATTGATGATGATAGATTATATTGGAGTGATTAACATTCATCAAGCACCGAGATTTTCTTTGGTAAAAATTTCAGGTGAAGATGTTATCTATTATGACACGCCATTTTATGATGTAATAAGATGTAATGTAAATAAAGATAATGAAATATTTAAAGTAATTAAAAATCAAAAATATGATAGAGATAACATAGATAAGTTTTGTAAAAGATAAATGAAAAATTATAGAAATGTTAAAATTGAGTGACAAAATTCCACTTGTAATTGGTAGCTAAGATTCTGTTTCTGATATATAATTTTAATAATGATGAGCGGAGGTAGTTATGAAAACAATTTTGATTCACGGTTCAGGACACAAAGCAAAAAGTTGGGACAAGATGATTTCCTATATGGAAAACAAAAAGGATATATTGAATCCTGATTTGTCTACAATCTTAAACGGGAAAGACGCAAGCTATAATAATTTATATTCTCAATTTGTAGAATATTGCAATAAGAGTGATGGAAAAATTAATTTATGTGGTCTTTCTTTAGGTGGTATTCTAGCCTTAAATTATACTTTGGACTTTCCAGAAAAAGTAAATTCGCTTATTTTAATCGGTACACCATATAAAGTACCAAAAGTAATATTTCGTATTCAAAATATAATTTTTAAATTTTTACCAAAGTCTCTTTTTGAAAGTATGGCTTTTAATAAAAAAGATACTTTTATATTAGGAGAGTCTATGAAAGATTTAGATTTTAGTGGTGATGTTCAAAATATCACATGTAAAACTTTAATCATATGTGGCAAGAAGGATAAAGCAAATAGCAAGTCTTCCTATTATTTATCTGAAAATATTAAAAACTCACAATTAAAAATTATGAATAATACAGGACATATTGTAAATGAGGAAAGTCCTGAGGAGCTTGCAATAGTAATTAATAATTTTTTAAAAGATTAATCATAAAGTGGATTGTTAAAATGTTAAGAAAGCGAGCATAATTGTAAATGATATTTGCTAGAAAATAATTTTGTAACATGATATATTAAGTCTGGAGGTATAAGTATGAGTTTAGGAAATAGTTTATATAATTCTAGAAAAAAGAAAGGTTTATCACAAGAAGAAGTGGCAGAAAAATTAGGTGTTAGTAGACAGACAATTTCTAAATGGGAAACAGAAGAAACGGTACCAGATATTTATCAGGCTAAAAAACTAGCAAAAATTTACGGACTATCTTTAGATGAATTAATTGATGCTGACCTAGATCAAAAAGAAATAGAAGAAGTAATAAAAAATACAGATGAGAAAAAAGAAGCAAAAATAAATTGGACCAATGCTTGGAGTAAGAAATATCCTGTTTTAGCAATTTATCAGCAAGAAGTAGACATTGATAGGTATGCAAGACAAATTAGAGAAATGTTAACAGATTTTCAAGTAAAATATCACTATAACGATTTAGATAGTATGTTAGTTTTAAAAGACATACTTTATCATGAATGGAAAGATAAAAAATGAAAGAAATTTTGAAAACGGTTGTACCAGTAAAATAATTTTGCCAACAGAACTAAATGTTTGTATTTAAAAAAAGAAAAGTAACAACACCATTTGTTTTTCAAGATTTGAAGTAATTAAATACATGATGGCAAAAACAGAACCAGAGAAAATTAAATATTATGGGGCACTATATAATGGCTCACCAGACTTTGATGTTGCTACAAAGAGGATACAAGACAAAGCCAAAAAATACTATACTACTCATAAAAAAGAGATAGAAAAATATAAAAATGATAACTATTTGCTAGAATATATACCCTTAATAGAATTGTAAACAACTATCTAAAATAACTTATAACTAGTCTTATTTGCAAACTATAAGAGTAGCAACTTATAAAGTCAATATTAATAAATTAGATAAAGTCTCCTCAATTACCATATATTACCATTGCGAACAAATGTTTTATATGATAATATGACGTTGAGGTGAAATTATTGAAGAATAAAATAAACGAAATTATATTATTTCAAAATCAAAATGTAAAATTAGAAGTTAATGTAAAGGATGATACGGTCTGGTTAACACAAACACAGATATCTCAATTATTTGAAAAAGAAAGAACGGTTATTACAAGGCATATAAGAAATATTTTTAAAGAAGGTGAATTGGAAGAGAAAAGCAATGTGCAAAAAATACACATTGCAAATTCTGATAAACCAGTAGCTTTTTACAATTTAGATGTTATAATATCCGTGGGATATCGTGTAAAAAGTAAAAATGGTATCATATTTAGAAAAAGTACCAATCAAATATTAAAGGATTATTTATTAAAAGGTTACGCTGTTAACCAAAAAAGACTAGATTATTCAGAAAAGACAGTTAAATTAATTGATATCGCTAACAGAATTGATGATAGATTAAATAATAATGATGCAAAAGAAATATTAAAAGTAATTGGTACTTACTCTAAAGCCTTAGATTTATTAGATGATTACGATTATAAAGCAGTTAAAAAGGCAAAAGGAAGTGTTGATGCCAGACAAATAAAATATGAAGACTGTATAGAGATTATAAAGGAATTAAAATTCAATGAAAAAAGCGATTTGTTTGCCAGGGAAAGAGATAAGGGATTACAGTCTATTATAAATAATGTTTATCAAAGTTTTGATGGTAAAGATGTTTATAAAACAATTGAAGAAAAAGCTGCTAACTTTTTATATATAATTGTAAAAAATCATACGTTTATTGATGGAAACAAACGTATTGCTGCAACATTATTTATTTACTTTTTAAATTTCTATCATCTTTTATATAAAGAAGATAGACAAATTATTGATAACAATACATTAGTAGCCTTAACACTTTTAATTGCTGAATCAAATCCGAAAGAAAAAGAAATAATTATTAATTTAGTCACTAACTTTCTTGATAAATAATAAAAAGATTGTAAATTTCTGACAATCTTTTTTTGTTGACTTTTCATAATTTCTACCAATCAGTAACTATCTAACAAAAAAGTGCATTCTTTCCAAATGAAAGATAACTTCATATAATGATATTGTCAAAGAAAAAGTGCACGAATCTTTGTAGAAAATAATTAGGAGGAATAAAATATGAAATATAAAAAAATAGATTTAGAAAAGGGTAAAGTTTTAGTATATGATTTTAAAGATATAAAAATACATAATTATAATACAGAGGATGCGATTGCTGATCAAGTAATTTTACTTGAAAAGAATAAGAAATTAGTAGTAATTGAATCTCCAACTTTTTATGACAATAACAAAGAATTAGAAGAGTATATTAAGAGTTTAAATGTAGAAGTAGATGGTGTATTGCTAGCATATCACATGGGAGGAGGAACTTTTTTAAAAGATGCGAAAAAGTTTGCAACTCATAATGCAGATCAATATGGTCACCAAGGTGGAGGAAAAAAATTGATTGATAGCTTCACAAAATTTTTTGGAGAACCATTTGATAGTAAGATTCATGATGTTACCAATTATATTGAACAAGGCGAACTAACTCTTGCTGATATTAAAATGAATATCATTCCTACAACAGAAGCATATGACATTGAAATACCAGAAATTAATTCTATCTATACACATATGCTAGGAAGTGACTGTCATTCTATTATTGATGGAGTAGACCATGCAAAAGCATTAATTGAAACTTTAAAAGGATATTTGGAAAAGAATTATAATTTAATATTTACTTCTCATTATATTCCTGAAGATATTAATGCAGTAAAAACAAAAATATCTTATATTGAGACTTTACTAAACATCGCATCCACTTGTACTACTGCAGAGGAGATGATTGGAAAAGTAGACAAAGAATATCCTGAATATAGAGGACATAACTATCTAGAAATGACTGCTAATTTCTTTTTCCCTAAAAATTAAAAGTGACTTAGTCACTTTTTTAATACTTACCAAAAAGTGCGTACTATCAAATTAGAAAGTTATTAGTTATAATAATTTTAGGAGTTGAGATTATGGCAAAAACTTATACAAATTGTCCTGTAGAATATACAGCATCGATTATTGCGAATAAATGGAAAATATTAATATTAAGAGATTTACTTACGGGAACAAAAAGATATAACGAATTAACAAGAAGTGTAGTAGGAATCTCTGCAAAAGTCTTAACAGAAAATCTAAGAGACTTAGAAAATGATGGAATTATCTTTCGAAAAGTATACCCGGTAGTTCCTCCTAAAGTAGAATACTCTTTAACTGAAAAAGGAAAAGAATTAAAAGATGTCTTGGACTCTATGCGTCTCTTTGGAGAAAAATATAAAGATAAGGGTGAAAGATAATGAAAGAAAAGATAGTAGACCAATTATTAAGATACTTTATAAAAGCAGATGAAAGATTTGAAAATTTTGAAATTCCTTCAAATGATTCAGAAAAAAGAAATCTTCTACGAGGAATTGTCAACTTAAGAGCTCCTTATCCAATCCCGGAAGAAATCTTAGTATTAGAAGATCAACTATTACAGTTAGAGTTAAAAGAAAAAGAAGTAATGGATGTAAGTGAAATTGAAACGAGAGATGGAGTATTTGCTATTTGGCAAGGAGATATTACGACATTAAAAATAGATGCTATAGTAAATCCAGGAAATTCTGCTTTATTAGGTTGCTTTTTACCTGGTCATTCGTGCTTGGATAATCAAATTCATACAAGGACGGGGATTCGTCTTCGCTTAGCTTGTAACGAGATAATGCAGGGAAGAGAAGAAAGTATCGGTAAAGCAGAGATAACCGATGCCTATAATTTACCATGTGACTATGTAATTCATACAGTAGGTCCAAAGATTACAGGAAAAGTAACAAATAAAGATGAAGAACTTCTCGCTAAATGTTATAAATCATGCCTAGACATAGCAAAAGAAAAAAATATCAAAACTATCGCTTTTCCAACTATCTCAACTGGAGTCTTTTGTTTTCCTAAAGAATTAGCTAGTAAGATTGCGGTAAGTACGGTAAGAGAATATGTAAAAGAAAATCCCAATACATTTGATAAAATTATTTTTGATGTATATGAAGAAGAGGATTGGATGTATTATGACAGACTATTCTAAAATAAAAGAATTAATAAATCATGCAGACGCTATTATTGTTGGAGCAGGAGCAGGACTATCCACATCGGCAGGAATCAACTACGGAGAAAAAGACTTTCCTAAACTTTTCCCTGAATTAGTAAAAAAATATCATATGACAGATATGTACACTTCTAGTTTTTATGACTTTAAAACAGAAGAAGAGCGCTGGAGTTACTGGGCAAAACATATAAATTACTTGTATAATGTAGAAGCAAAAGACGTATATAAAGATTTATATAATTTGGTAAAAGGCAAAAATTATTTTGTCATTACTACAAACGTAGATGGACAGTTTTTAAAAGCGGGCTTTAATGAGAATAAAGTATTTGAAGTACAAGGATCACTTTCTAAAATTCAATGTAGTAGGGCATGCCATAATAAATTATATGATGACTTAGATTTAGTAAATAAAATGTTAAAAGAAGACCATGACTGTAAAATACCAAAAGAACTTGTTCCATATTGTCCCAACTGTGGTGAGGCCATGGAAGTAAACCTTAGAAAAGACGAGTATTTTGTAGAAGATGATCACTGGCACAAATTACATAAAAATTATGAAGATTTCATTAATAAATATAAGGATAAAAATATTTTATTATTAGAACTAGGAGTAGGATTTAATACACCAGGAATTATTCGCTTTCCTTTTGAAGAAATGACTACAAAGTTAAAAAACATAAACTTAATTAGAGTAAATGAAAAATATTTAGAATCATTTTATGACATAAAAGATAAGACAATTTTAATAAAGGATGATTGCAAAAACTTTCTAACAAAGTTACAAAATAAATAGTTCACGAACAAGAATATAAAAAATTATATAACAAAAAAAGAAATAATCCTCTTCTAAAATGTTAGAAAAGGATTTTTGGTAATTTGTTTTAAAATTTAGTTTATGATAATATAAAATCTAGGAAATATTTAACTACTTGAGTGCTTGCCAACTTCAAAAGGAAGGAGGCTAGAATATGGTTAAGAAGGATATACTAATTTGTTCTTTACTTCTAATCATCTTTTCACTACTATCTATCCTTTTTATTATAGTGAAATAAAACATTTAAAAAGCACTCAAACTAGTTAGTTGAGTGCTACCGCAAAACAAAAGGCAAGTACTTAACTAACAGATGTTAAGTATTTCCTATTTTTAATTGTAAGAATTCTTCTTACGAATTAATCATAACATAAGAAAACTAGGTTTTCAAGTACAAGATAAAAGGATGAATAAATCAAAAGTTATAAAAAAGATATATACTAAACTAAACATTTTTAAAAAGTATAAGAGTAATAATTAAAAAAACTTTCCTAAAATATTAGAAAAGGATTTTTTAGTCATTTGTTTTAAAATTTAGTTTATGATAATATAAAATCTAGGAAATATTTAACTACTTGAGTGCTTGCCAACTTCAAAAGGAAGGAGGCTAGAATATGGTTAAGAAGGATATACTAATTTGTTCTTTACTTCTAATCATCTTTTCACTACTATCTATCCTTTTTATTATAGTGAAATAAAACATTTAAAAAGCACTCAAACTAGTTAGTTGAGTGCAAACCCTATTTAGGCAAGTACTTAACTACTGGATGTTAAGTATTTCCTATTTTATTGTAAGATGATTTCTTACAAACTAATCATAGCATACGAAACTCATATCTTCAAGTATAAGCTCAAAAAAATATATTTTGGTAGAAAAACTACATTTTGTATATAGTTTGAAAATTATTAATAAATTATGATATCTAATATGCTAGATCTAATTAATTTTTTAAATTATATGAGTAATTATTAAAAATCTTTAATCAAAATATCAGAAAAATATTTTTTCTTTGTTTGTATAAAAAAACAATATATGATAATCTACCAAATAGGAAATATTTAACTACTTGAGTGCTTGCCAACTTCAAAAGGAAGGAGGCTAGAATATGGTTAAGAAGGATACACTAATTTGTTCTTTACTTCTAATCATCTTTTCACTACTATCTATCCTTTTTATTATAGTGAAATAAAACATTTAAAAAGCACTCAAACTAGTTAGTTGAGTGCACCAACCAAATTTGGCAAGTACTTAACTAGCGACTGTTAAGTATTTCCTATTTTTATTGTAAGAAGTTCTCTTACAACTTCATCATAGCACATTATCCTTTTTCTATCAAGAAATAAAATAAGTACAAAATATAAAAATTATGATATAATGAAAAAGAAAGAAGGCGCATCTATGGTAATAAATAATCAATTTCAAAACTTTATCTATAAAATTATGGATTAGATTGATTATTTTTACTATGTATAAATTAAATAAAAGAAAGGACACAGTCTATGACATAATGGACTTGTGTCTTTTTCTGTTTGGAGGTGGGAACATGAGAATAGTAATAAAATAAGTACGGCATAAACTTTGATTATGCCAGAAAGGAAGGCATAAGAGATGTTAGAAATAAACAATTTAAGTATTAAAGTACATAATAAATATTTGATAAAAGACTTATCATTAATATTAAATAAAAAAGATAAATTAGCAGTTATTGGTGAAGAAGGAAATGGTAAATCTACTTTTCTAAAGGCAATATTAGGAATCGCTGATTTTGCAGAAGTAGAAGGTACCATTAATATCAAGGAAAACAGGATTGGTTATCTAGAGCAATCATTAACAGAAGATGAGCTTGAAAAAACAGGATATGAATATTTATTTACTAGTGATGAAGATTATTATAATCATGTAAATAGTTTTTATAAATATTTAGATAGATTAAATTTAAAAGATGACTTACTAGATAGAAAATTAAAAACATTATCTGGTGGAGAGAAAGTAAAGATTCGTATTGTAAAACTATTATTAGAAGAGTATGACATTTTATTATTAGATGAACCGACGAATGATTTAGATATCGAAACGTTAGAATGGTTAGAAACCTTTATCAATAAACTAGAGCAACCGGTTATCTATGTATCCCATGATGAAACATTGCTTTCTCATACTGCAAATATGATATTACATATCGAACAAATAAAACATAAAACAGAATGTAGACATACCCTAGTAAGAATAGATTATGATACGTATGTAGTAGAAAGGTTAAACAAATTAAATAAGCAAGCACAAATGGCAAAATCGGAAAAGAGAAAATATCAAGAGCAACAATCAAAATTACAACAAGTCATGCAGAAGGTAGAGTATCAGCAAAATACGATTTCTAGAAGTGATCCTCATGGAGCAAGATTATTAAAAAAGAAGATGCACTCTCTAAAGTCACAGCAGAAGAAGTTAGATAATAAAGAGTTAACTGAATTACCAGATGTAGAAGAGAGTATCCATTTTTTCTTTGAAGAAGTAGAAATTCCAAAATCAAAGACCATTATTAGTATTTCTATAAAAGAGTTAAAAGTACAGGATAAAATATTATCAAAAAATATAGAATTAGTTGTAATAGGCAATCCTCATATTTGTATTATTGGACAAAATGGAGTAGGAAAATCTACATTAATAAAAGAACTTTATAATGCTCTAAAAACAAGAGATGATATTAAAGTAGGATATATGTCTCAAAATTATGAAGATATTCTAAGTTGCTATGATAAAGTAATAGACTTTATTGCTCCAAGTAGTAAAAAAGAAGATATCACAAAAGCAAGAATGTATTTAGGTAATATGAATTTCACAAGAGAGGAAATGGAAGGAAGCATAACCGAATTAAGTAATGGTACCAAAGCAAAACTAATCTTAATAAAATTAGTGTTAGATAAATGTAATGTACTATTATTAGACGAACCAACAAGAAATGTAAGTCCACTATCTAATCCCGTCATTAGAAAAGTGTTAAAAGAATTTCAAGGAACAATTATTAGTGTTTCACATGATAGAAAATATATAGAAGAAGTAATAGATAAATTATATACTTTAACACCAGAGGGACTAATTTTAGAAAAAGTATGATATATTAATGATATAGTTAGGAGGATAGATATGAGAAAAAATATTAAAACAACAGAAGCCATCTTTCCAATGCCAGTCTTGATGATTGCGACATATAATGAAGATGGTACAGTAGATGTGATGAATGCTGCCTGGGGAATGATGTTAGAAAGAGATTATGTAGTATTAAATTTAACAGAAACTCATAGGACAGTAAAAAATATTAAGGACAGAAAAGCTTTTACTGTGAGTATTGCAGATAGTAATCATGTAGTGGAAGCAGATTATTTTGGAGTAGTATCAGGAAATAATACATCAGATAAATTTGAAAAAAGTGGTCTAACTGCAAGTAAATCAGAAACAGTAAACGCTCCAATAATCAATGAATTTCCAATCTGTATAGAATGTGAATTTGTTGAATATCAAGATGATGAATTTGGATGCGGCGTTGTTGGTAAAGTAGTAAATGTTTCTGTAGATGAAAAAGTAATGACCAACGATAAAGTAGATATTACAAAAGTAAATGCCATTGCTTTTGATCCATATACTCATGGTTACTATAAAGTAACAGAAAGAGTAGGAGAAGCCTTTAAAGACGGATTAAAATTAAAATAATCATATAAAAGTCAATAAATCAAAATTGGCTTTTTATTTTTCCTAAAAAGAAAATATTGTACTTTCCAATTTATCCTGTATAATGAGAGTAAAGGAGAGTAGTATGAGAAAAAAAGTATGGATAATTGTTGGAATTTTAATAGTCGTGATAGGAATGATTGCTATTGGTATCTGGACAAGACAAATACATGACAAAAGAATCAATCAAGTAGATGGTGTTAGTATCAAAATTAAAGAAGGAACTTTAACAAATACTGGAGCAACTATCATTATTACTGATACCACAGATAAAAATTATTCTTATGGAGAACCCTATCGAATTGATAAAAAAGAAAATGGAAAGTGGAAGGAAGCTCCCAAAGTAATAGATGATGCCTTCTTTAATCAACCAGCTTATCATCCAGATGAAAACAACGAAATAATTAGAAAAATTAATTGGGAGTGGATTTATGGAAAGTTAAAACCTGGTACTTATAGGTTTGTAACGGATGCATCTGATCATTCTATTTCGGTAGAGTTTACAATCAAATGATAAAAAGTTGAACTATTTCAACTTTTTTTGTTATCGTATTCGCTCATAAGAATTTGATACATTTCATCAGGGGATTCTTTGCAACCGTTTTTTAACCATTTTTTCACAATAGCGTTAAATCCAGCCTTAAAAAATTCAATATGATAGTCAATGTGTTGATTATTATAATACTTTTTAGCAAGATTAGTATCATATCGGAAATTTTCCTTACTTGGTAACATATTAGAATCATTCTCTAATTTAAAATAAGTTTTAAAGAATAATTGATTTTTTTTAATTAAATGAAATATTTTAGAAAAATCATTAGAATTATATTTCTTTATTTTCTCATCATGATATAAGTCGTCCACATCTTGGATGAGTTTTAGACGTATTTTAGCGGCTAGGTCATAAATGTCTAAATAATTATTATAAAAAGTAGTACGATTTAGTTTTGTAATTTTACAGATATCTGTTACTGTAATTTGATTTAATTCTTTTTCTTGTAATAATGTAACAAACGCTTTTTCTATTTTCTCCTGGGATACTTTTCTTCTTTTATTATTTTGAACATTCATAGTATTTCCTCCATTAACTCAACAATTGTTTAAAAATTGCTGATTGTTTTTCATCGTTAATATTATTATACTTTAATTGTAATACATCAACAAGTGTTGATTTAAAAAGGAGATGGAAAAATGGCTAAATCAAAATTAGTAAAAGCAAATGAAAAAATTGCTGAAAGTGTAACTACAGGATTTAACAAGATGAGTGATGGTGTTGTAGATGGATTTAATAAAATGAGTGATGCTATAGTAGGAGGTTATACAAAAATAGAAGATAAATTTGTAGATGAGTTTTTAACAAAAGATGGAGAGACCGTGAGTGATGCTAAGAAAAGATTAAAACAAGAAGAAGAGGAAAGAAGAAAGAAGTAGGGAGAGTAAAATGAAAAAAGAAACGTTATTAGAAATTATTTTAGGAACCATTGGTGGATTAATTTTTGCTATTGGAATGTGTATGTCGTTAATACCAGAATGGGATTTATTTAATGCAGGAGTTGTGATTGCTGTTGTAGGATTTATTATCTTACTTTGTATTATTCCAATCTATCGAAAAGAGCATCCTAAAAAAGAAACAAAGCTAATCAACAAGGCGTTTGTTTTTGCCTGGATAGTTGGAGTGATAGGTGCTTTAATCATGGGATTTGGAATGAGTAAAACTATGATTGATGGTGCAACACAAAGTGAAATGATAACAGGAATTATTATAGGTATGATTGGTTTAATTATTTGCGTATTAGATTATCCTGTATATTCTTATTTAAAGAAAAATAAATAAAGGTAAAAGATAATTCTTCCTTTTTTGGTATAATCTAATATAAGAATAGGAGAGGGAGTATGAAAATAATAAAAGCCATTTTTCATCCTAATAAAATCATAGGTTTTATTCTTTGCAATACGAGTATTTTCTTACTAATATATGTTTTTACAAAGCATTTGGAAGATACACCAATTGCCTATGTTGCTTATCCACTTTCTACTTATTCCTTGATTATATTTATCATTTGGTTTATCAAAGCTTGTGAGTTTAGTTCTAGTTTTATCAAGGAAAATTCAAGATTATATTCCTGGTATGATAAAAATAAAAAGATAATTACTAAGATGATGCTACGTATTTCTTTCTTAATCAATCTAATCTATGGGATTTTCAAACTAACAACAGGAATCTATTATAAATCAGCATGGTTTATTACTTTTGCAGTTTATTATTTGTTATTGTGTTTGATGAAGATAAATTTGATATTTAGTTTTACAAAAGGTACTTTAGAACGTAATATATCAAAAGAACATAAGAAGTTAGAACACACAGGAATTGTTTTGTTATTATTAGATATTGTATTATCGGGAATGATAATTTTAATTATTCATAAGAATGAATCCTTCTTTTATCCAGGAACTCTTATTTATGGTATTGCATTATATGATTTTTATTTGATTATTAGTGCTGTTGTTAATGTGTTTAAATACCATAATCATAAGAGTGCTGTTTTAACAGCTAGTAAATGTATTAATTTAACAGTAGCAATGATATCTATGATTTCCTTAGAAGTTGCAATGATTTATCAATTCGGAGATAATGATATAGAATTTAAAAATACTATGATTGGTATTACTGGTTTTATTGTTGCTATTATCAATTCTATCATGGCAATTTATTTGATAGTAAAAAGTAAAATATTAACATCGAAAGATAATGTTAACATAATGGAATGAATATTAACATAAGTTGTATTGGTGATATTATGTATAAGCTTCAAGATGCGTATACTGCAGCAAAGATATTAGGTATAACGTTTGATAAATTTCGTCCTGAAGATTTGCTAGAAGGGATGAATGTAGAGTTAGAACATGGAACCATTAATCCTAATACTAATGTAACAAATGACTATTTAATACCAACGGCTCAAATAGCTTTGGCTCATTTGAACGAATTTCCTAACTATTATAATAAAGAATATGGTATCAAAGTATTTGAAAAATATTTACAAGCAAAATTAGATAAATAAAAGTAGTATTATCATACAAAATATTTAAATGTCGGTAATAATTGAACTATCCGTATTTAGTAAAATAGTAAATATAGTAAGTCAAGGATGAATAGTTTCCTCAAATATTTAAAATGCTATCAGTTTATTCAACTAGATAGTATTTTTAGTATTAATAAATAAAAATAAATGAGATAATTAGATACAGATTCCAATCTTTAATAGGAATATGGACATTTCTCCTTACTTTACAGAATATAGAATCAACGATAAAATATAGTTATAGACAAGTTTTTATAAATGTAACTGTACGATAACTATTATAATAATGAAATTAAAGAAAGAAGGAATTCTATGGAGCAAGCATCTTTATTTGATAATCCAATGAATGAGCCTCTTGCATCACGTATGAGGCCGATGAAATTGAGTGAAGTTGTAGGACAAATTCATTTGATTGGTGAAAATAAATTATTAAGAAGAATGATAGAAACTGATCATATTTCTTCGATGATTTTCTGGGGACCTCCGGGAGTAGGCAAGACGACACTGGCTAGAATTATTGCAAACGAAACTAAGTCAGAATTTATTACTTTTTCGGCTGTAACTTCAGGAATTAAAGAAATTAAAAAGGTTATGGAAGATGCTGAAAAGAATAAACAATTAGGTATCAGAACCATTGTGTTCGTTGATGAAATTCATAGATTTAATAAAGCACAGCAAGATGCCTTTTTACCATTTGTAGAAAAAGGGTCTATTATCTTGATTGGTGCTACTACAGAAAATCCCTCTTTTGAAATTAATAACGCCCTTTTATCTAGATGTAGAGTGTTTGTTTTAAAAGAATTATCTAGTGAAGATATACTAGTTCTTCTAAAAAGAGCCATTACTTCTGAAAAGGGATTTGGTGGTGTAAAAATTGATATTAAAGAAGAAGATTTAGCGACGATTGCTAATTTTGCAAATGGAGATGCTAGAAGTGCTTTAACGACATTGGATATGATAATTACCAATGCAGAAGTGTTGAAAGATGGTACGTTAAAAGTAACAACAGATGTCATTGAAGACTGTTTGACCAAGAAGACATTATTATATGATAAAAATGGAGAAGAGCATTATAATATCATTTCAGCTTTACATAAATCTATGAGAAATAGTGATCCGGATGCAGCTGTTTACTGGCTTGCTAGAATGTTAGAGGCTGGCGAAGATCCAATCTATATTGCTAGACGTATTACAAGATTTGCGGCAGAAGATATCGGACTAGCTGATACGAATGCTTTAAATGTTGCTATTAATGTTTATCAAGCATGTCATTTTATTGGAATGCCAGAATGCAATGTTCATTTAACTGAAGCTGTCATCTATATGTCTTTAGCACCAAAATCTAATGCCTGTGATGTTGCTTATCAACTAGCAAGTTCTGATGCCAAGAAAATGCTTGCTGAACCTGTTCCTTTAGTGATACGTAATGCTCCAACCAAGTTAATGAAAAATCTGCATTATGGAGAGGGATATCAATATGCTCACGATACTAATGATAAATTAACAACGATGGATTGCCTACCAGAATCACTACTTGGAAAAACATATTATCATCCTGGAGTACAAGGAAATGAAGTTCGTTTTAAACAACGGCTAGAACAAATTAAGGAATGGAAAAGAAAACATAAAGAGATAGAGGAAAAATAGTAAGTAAACGCAAAGTTTAGTTGCAATTTGTTTTATTTCAAATTATTTTATGGTAATATCAGGATGAGGTGAAGTAAAATGAAAAGCAAAGGAATTATTATTACTCTGGGAATTATTATTGTTATATTAATAGGTATCATTATTTTTCTATTGGTAGGTAATAACAAAGAAGAGGAGACCGTCTTAAGTGATGCTGCTAGATTTAGTCAAGAATATACTTTAGTAGATAAAAATAACAAATTTGTCTATTCTGATATCGATGAGGTAATTGATGTTTTAGAAGATGGTACCGGTATTGTCTACTTAGGATTTCCAGAATGTAAATGGTGTCAACAATATGTAGTATATTTAAATGAGGTTGCAAAAGATAGAGGTATTTCTAAAATATATTATTATAATATTAGAGAAGATAGAGAAAAAAATACTAAGGATTATCAAAAGATAGTTAGTCTTTTGAAAGAGTATTTAGAAGAAGATGAAGATGGTAATCCTAGAGTTTATGTTCCAGCGGTTACTTTTATGAGTAATGGAAAAATCTTAGGTTTTGACGATGAGACAGCCTATGACACCAAAGGATATGATGATCCTAGTGAGTACTGGACTGATAAAAAAGTTGAGAATTTAAAAGATAGATTAAACTCATATCTTGATAAATCTAATATGTGCTTTGATTGCAATAGTTAATGAAAGATAAGCTAATAGGCTTATTTTTTTTGATATGATTTTAAAAATAGTTGTATGCCTATTAAATATTTAGTATGATAGAGATGTGTCAAGTGATACAAAAAATATAATATAGGAGAGAGTCGATGATAGTAGTAGAACACGTAACAAAAAAATTTGAACGATTTAAGAACAAGCGTGAAAAAGAAGAATTTTTCGCAGATAATGATATTTCATTTCAAGCAAATGACGGGGAAATCATTGGAATTCTTGGACCTAATGGTGCTGGGAAAACGACATTACTTCGAATGATTGCGGGAATATTAGAGCCTACAGAAGGAAGTATTACTTTTGATGGTATGAATTATCAAAATCAAGAGATTGAAATTAAAGAAAAGATTGCTTATCTTTCAGGAAATACGAAACTTTATGATACTCTTACTTGCTATGAGTTATTAAAGATGTGTTGTGATATTTATAATGTAGATAAAGAACAAGAAGATAGAAGAATTGAAGAAGTAGCCAAAGTATTAAAGATAGAGAGTTTTTTATATAATAAGATTGCCAATCTATCTACAGGGCAAACACAAAAAGTAAATATTGCTAGATGTTTAGTTCATGATCCTAAATACTATATTTTAGATGAAGCAACAACTGGTTTGGATATTATTTCTAGTCAAATTATTCTTGACTTTATTAAACAAGAGAGAAAAAAGAAAAAGACTATTTTATATTCTACTCATTATATGGAAGAAGCAGAAAACATTTGTGATAGAGTAATTATGATTAATAAGGGAAAAGTCATTAAATCTGGAACGCCAGAAGAAATAAAAGAATCAACTAAGACAACTAATTTACGTGATGCTTTCTTTGCTTTGATTGGAGGTAATCTAGATGAAGAATAATTTATGGAATATCTTAAAAAAAGAGTTAAGAGAATTATTTCGTGATAAAAAATCTCTAGCAATGATGTTAGTTATACCCATTTTTATTCCCTTATTAGTAATAGGTATGTCAGCACTATTTGAGTCACAAATGAATGTCGATACTGAGGAGTATAATAAGATAGGTTTTAGCTATGAGTTATCTGAGGCGGAAGAAAGTATTGCGAAAGAGATGGATATTGTTGTTGTTCATGGAACAGCAAAAGAGTTAAAAGAAAAGTATGAAGAAGGTAATATCGATTTATATATTACTAAAAAAGATAATCACTATACGATTCATAGTGATGGTTCTGATAATAGTAGTTATGCATCAAATTTAATGGAGACTTACTTTAATACTTACAAAGAAGTATTACAACAGGAGTCTTTAAGTAAACAGAAAATTAATCCTGACGAGATTTTAAATATTATTACCGTAGATGAAAAAGTAGTAGAAGAAGATAATTTTTTTGCTAGTTATATTAAGAATTATGCCTTCTTATTTATTTTAATGGCAATTACCGTTTCTGCTACATATCCTGCAACAGATACAACAGCAGGAGAACGAGAAAGAGGAACACTTGAAACATTACTTACTTTTCCTATTAAGAGTAAAGATATTATCATTGGTAAGTTTTTAGGAGTAACAGTCTCATCCATTATTACAGGACTATTAAGTCTAGCTTTAGCAGTTATTTCTTTATTCATATCTAAAGATATGTTTACAATTTATGAAGGTGTAAATACTATGTATTCACTAAGTAGTATTATTTATGCGGTTGTTGTAATCATTACATATTCATTCTTTATTAGTGGATTATGTATTGCGATTGCGTCAACTTCTAAAACATTTAAAGAAGCACAAAGTGCTTTAACACCATTAACATTTATATCACTTTTTCCAGGAATGATTGCTTTTATGATAGGTATTACTACAAATACAATAATATCTATTATTCCATTTTTGAACTTTACCACAATATTTACAGATATTACTGCTGGTAATATTAACGTTCTACATATTTTCTTGATGATGTTATCAACTGTAATTTATATTAGTATTGTATTTTTCTATATTATTAAACAATATAAATCAGAAAAGGTGTTATTTGCAAAATAGTAATTCGTTTTGATTAAGAAAATCCAGATGTTCTAGATTTTTTGTGGTATTTCATTTTTTAATTACATTTTTCTAGCTAAATAACCAATACAAAAGCAAAGTTTTATGTTATAATACAGTCGTTTGAAAAGGGGATAAGTCTATATGAAGCAAAATGTTTATAAAAAAATTTTTAAAATGTTAACTAAAAAGCAAAAAATAAATTTTATCATTATTATTGGTATTATGATTGTTTCTGCTTTGTTAACACAGTTGCTACCATTATCTATTGGTAGTTTAACTGATGATATTTTAAGTCGTGATGAATTATCTTTCGTCAGTGTTTTACCTTTTTTAGGATTTATTTTAGTTATTACTGTAACCAATGAAATTATTAAAGTAATTAGAAGACTTTTAGTAGAAGATACTTCTACTCGTTTTGAAAAGGAAGCTCGTACGAAAGCAATTTCTGCACTTCTTCATGCACCATTAGATTATTTTAAAGAGAATATGACAGGAAATATTCATGGTAAATTAAATAGAAGTTTAGAGGGAACCACGAAGTTATTAAAATTAATGTTTATGGATTTTGCTCCTGCGGTATTTAATGGTATTGCTGCTATTGTAGTTATTTTTTCTAAGTTGCCTCTTTCTTTAGCATTTATGATGCTTTTAGTGATTCCTATCGGAGTAATTATTGTCTTTAGACAGATTACAACTCAACGTGGTATCAGGGTAGAATTAATGAATGAAAAATCTAATATGGATGGTACGATGGTAGAGTTAATCAATGGTATTGAAGTCATTCGTATTGTTGATAATGCTGAAAATGAAACAGAAAGATTTGATAATACTTCTGAGTATTTAAGAAGTAAAGAAATGAAACATCATAAGGCTATGGCTTTTTATGATTGTCTTAAGTTTGTAAATGAAGCAATCTTTACCGTTTTAGTGATTGGAGTATCTGCTTATCTTGCTGGTGAGAAAATTATTACTGTTGGTACGGTATTAACTGCTTATTTATCATTTACTCAATTAACAACACCATTAAGAGAACTACATAGAATTTTTGATGAATTATCAGAATCTACTGTACTTGCAGAAGAGTATTTTAGAATTATTGAGTTACCAAAAGACTTTTCTTATCAAAGTGTTAAGGGTAAAAAAGTAAAAGAAGAAAAATTACCAATTATTTCTATTCATAATATGAGTTTTAAATATAAAAATGCCAAAAAATATATTATTAATGATTTGGATTTAGATATTAATCAGGGTGAGTTTATCGGTATTGCTGGTCCTAGTGGATGTGGTAAATCTTCTTTAATTAAAGTAATTAGTAAACTAGAGCAAGCAACTGGTGATATCAAAATTGATGGTATCGATATTGATAGTCTATCTAGACGAGATATTGCCAAAGAAATTGCTTTAGTTCCACAATCACCATTTTTAATATCAGCCTCTATTAAAGATAATATTTGTTATGGAATCAATAGAAAAGTAACGATGGAAGAAGTTAGAGAAGCTTGCAAAAAAGCATTTATTGATGACTTTATTGAAAGCCTTCCTGATAAATATGAAACCATAGTATCAGAAGGTGGAGGAAACTTATCTGGAGGACAACGTCAAAGAATTGCGATTGCTAGAATATTTTTGAGGAAGCCATCCATCTTAATATTAGATGAAGCAACGAGTGCTTTAGATAATACAACAGAAAAACATATTCAAAAAGCAATTGAGACTTTACAAAAAGAGAATAATATTACGATTTTATCGATTGCTCACCGCTTATCTACCTTAGAAAATTGTGATAATATCTTAGTTTTTGATAAAGGAAAAATTGTAGAAACAGGTAAATATCAAGAATTGATTGATACACCAGGAATATTCCAAGATATGTATAATGGAATTTTAAAGTAGACAAGATTTGTCTTCTTTTTCTTTGGATAAATTATCATAATAAGTAATAATTGTTTTCTTTTATACTAAGTTTTTGTTATACTTAAAGAAAGATGCTATGAAAAGGTATTCTATCTATATCTATAACAAATAAATATAACTTAAAGATAGTATATCAAACAAAATAGAAGTAAATGAATCATAGTTATTATGAGATGTATGAAAGTAGGAGGTAAAGATGAAAGAAATAAGATTATGTGATAATGGGGATTTAGATGAGGTTGCGGAATTATGCCAAGAATATCATTTGGGAATTGAAGTACAAGCCTTTCATGATCCTTATATAGAAAATTTTGATGAGGTATTAGAGAAGCATAAATTAGTACTTGCTAATATTGAGGGAGGAAAAAGTTTGCATGCTCCTTTCTGGGATCTAAATCTTGGAACTAAAATGAAGGGTATAAGACAAGAGACTATGGATATGTTTAATTATGCTTATAAGATTGCTAAAAGTTTAGAATGTACAGAAATAGTTGTTCATAATGGATATATTCCAGGAACTAGTTGGTATGATGGCTGGGTGATGAGAGCTACTAATTTTTGGAAAGAATTTTTTGCAGATAAAGATGATTCTATTACGATGTGTATTGAGAATCAATTTGAAAATGATAGTGAACTATTAATAAAGGAAATTGATGCTGTAAATGATCCGAGGTTAAAGGTATGTTTAGATATTGGACATGCCAATGCAAATTCTAATATGCCAGTTGAAGATTGGATTACATCTTTAGGAGATAGAATTCATTATTTTCATCTACACAATAATCATGGAAAAACGAATGCTTTAGGATATAACACAGATGATGAACATCTAGCAATTGGAGATGGAACGATTGATATTAAGCGAGTACTAGAATTAGCAGAAGAACATTGTCCGGATGCTATTTGGAATGTAGAAACTAAAACAAAATATTTAGAAAAGTCAATCACCCTGTTACAAGAAATGAATTATATAAATGCAGATACTTTGACAAAGTAATAGTGCCAGTTTATTTAAAAAGTCATATTAATTTGACTTTTTTTAAATAAGTTATAATGGATAAGAAAATAAGGAGGTTATATGAAAGTATTAATATTAAATGGTAGTCCAAGAAGTCATGGTTGTACGGCTAGAGCTTTAGAGGAAGTGGAAAAAACTTTACACGAAGAGGGAATAGAAACTGAGACTGTTTTAGTTGGAAATAAAGATGTTAGAGGTTGTATTGCTTGTAGGAGTTGTGCAAGTACCGGAAAATGTGTTTTTGATGATATTGTAAATGAAATTGCTCCAAAGTTTGAAAGTGCTGATGGAATTATTATTGGTACACCAGTATATTATGCTGGTTCTAATGGTACGATATTATCATTATTAGATAGACTATTTTTTAGTACGCATTTTGATAAGTCTATGAAGGTAGGAGCTTGCGTTATCTCTTCTAGACGAGCAGGTTCTACATCAGCATATGATGAAGTTAATAAATATTTTGGAATTTGCTCTATGCCTATTGTAACAAGTACCTATTGGAATGAAGTACATGGATCAAAGGCAGAGGATGTAGAAAAAGATAAAGAAGGATTACAAACGATGAGAAATTTAGGACGTAATATGGCTTTTTTAATGAAGTCTATTCAGTTAGGAAAAGAAAAATATGGTTTGCCTAAAAATGAAAAAGGTACGTTTACTAATTTTTCTGATGGTCTTTAGAATATTGTAACAAATGGATAGGAGTTCATTATGTTAGAAGATGTAATATATAGATTTCAGTATAATTCTGTAGTAATACTTACTTTTTTCTTTTTGTGTCTTGTAATATTAATCATAGATAAAATATTTAAAGGTAAGTTTATCAATTACTTTTTTGTAACTTATAGAGGAGATTCTCTACTTAATCCACTTACTTATTTTAAATTGATTTCTCATTCTCTAGGTCATGCAGATTGGGATCATTTGTATAATAATTTTGTTAAGATATTATTAATTGGTCCTATGATGGAAGAAAAGTATGGTTCTATAAATTTATTAATTATGTTAGTTCTCACTTCTTTAGTGATTGGAATTATAAATAGAATATTTAGTAAGCGAGGATTATATGGCGCTAGTGGAATTGCCTATATGTTAATTGTTTTAAGTTCTTTTGTTAATATTCAAGGAGGAAAGATTCCCGTTACTTTAGCTTTGATTATTTTATTCTTTGTTGTGGATGAAATTATTCAATTATTGAAGAGAAAAAAGAATGATAATATTTCTCATTTAGGACATTTAACAGGAGCATTATGCGGATTGGTATTTGGAATACTTAGCATGAATGGTATAGATTTAGTGCATAGTATCCTTAAATAGAAAGGAATTAATCATGATTATTTTGATTAAGATATAATGTAAGATGAATAAGAATATAAAAATTGAAGATTATCAAAGCGATATAAAGCAAGGAAATTATGAAAAAATAATGGATATAATAGAAGGCAGAGCTCTAGATTTAACAAAAGAAATTGCTGCCGAGCAAAATATAGAATTATCTTTAGAAAATAATGCTGATAAAGAAAAAAAGTATTATGCCATCATTCGTTGCTTTGATGGTAATGATGCTTATTTTGAGTCTGTTTCGGCACTTATGAATATGTTTTTAGATTGGTATTCTGATAATGAGCTTAAGTTATATGATAAGAAGAGTATGGTAACTATAAGTATTAGATTATATAATAGAGTCTTATCTTCATTCGAAATGTATCAAAAAGTGAAAGAGGAAATTTGTGAAAAAGGATATGATGTATTAAAACAACAAAAGATAGATAGACTAATTCAATTGTTTAAAGAAATGCTAACATATAAAAAGGTAGCATATGAAGATGATTGGGATTTCTCTAAATGGATAGATGTAATGGATTGTAAATATCATTTTTATCATGAAGAGTTTGTGAATATTTTGGATGCGGTTTCTACTAGCTCTATAACGAAAAATTTTGAAGATGTTAGATATGATTCTATTGATGTAGATTGTGTAGAAGTAATTCTTATGTTGGATTCTTTCTATGATTTTTTAACATACAAAGATGGAATTTATAAAGAGTTTGCTAATTATTATCGTGATTTTGAATTAAAAGATGGTGAGACATATAAGGATTTATATGATAGAGAGAAAGAAAAACTTAGAAAATTATTTATGGAAATGTTAGATTTTTTGGATGTTTCTTATCCTAATGATGATTTTGATAGTTTGACTTCTTTGATTAGAGAACATTATCCTTATTATTTTGATACTATGGTTAGTTTAAAGGTCACACTTGCTGATCCTAAATCAACTTATATTGTAGAATTAAATGATATGGAAGATATTTATGAGAGTTTTTCTAAAAATTATAAAAGACACGATGAGTTTATGAAAAAGTATTATGATGAGGGAAAAGATTTTTTAGATGATGATATTGAATTTATAGATGAATAGAGATGTTCATCTTTTTTCCTTTTTGGTAATATGCTATAATTTTTTTAGTTTGGATGGTGATTGTATGGCAGCAAGTTTTATGGTTGAATGTGATAAAAAATTGGATTATATAGATGAGTTGGAAGAGAAACTAAAACAAGAGTCATCAAGAATTTTAAGTTTTTTTGAACTAGATGGTCTAAAGCAACAAAAAAAGATAAAAATATGGACTGATAGAGAAAAATATCGAAGATACTTAGAACAGTATGTAGATAAATATTATGAGTGGATGGATGGAGATACTCATGATGGAAATATTAATATGCTTTCTATCGAAGAATGTAGGAAAACAAAAGCTCATCAAGATATGACTTTAGAAGAAATGTTAGAAGTAATTGTTCACGAATTTGTGCATACTTGTCAACAAGAAATTAATCCGGATGCTGAGAATGTAGAATGGTTTTGGGAAGCCTTAGCAACCAATTTAGCTAATCCTTTTGATTGTGTTGCTAGTATGCAATGTGAAGATGATGAGCTTATATATCATTTAAATGATGTTCCATATAGTTATCAAATTTGTTTTACGATAGGTAAGTTCATATTGGAGTCCTATTCTCACGAAAAAATTATGGATTATGTTAGAAATCCAGATAAATTAAGAAAAGATGCCAAAACAATTTTTAAAGAAGAGCGAGAATGGTTTCGTAAAAAATATTTACCATTATCGTCATCTCCTAAAGCAGAAAATGAGGATTTTAGGATTTTTGCTGCAGATAATTTGAATGATTTCGCAACAGATTGTTTAGCAACTATCACCGAACAGAAACAGAAAATATTAGATTTCTTCGGGCTAGATCACTTTAGAAAAGTAGAGGTTAATTTATTTGATAATCAAGAAATATTTCTAAATTTTATTAAAAAATTACGTTGGTCGAAGGCAAAGATACCAGAATATTGCAGGGGAACATATGATAATAATATAGTAAATTTATCTATTACAACACCTGAAGAAAATCCTAAAAAATTGATGAGTTTAATACTACATGAATTTATCCATATCATTTATAATTTACAGACAGATAGAAGGATTGTATGGTTAGATGAAGGACTTGCCATGAACTTATCCGGAGAAAAGGACGATTTGTTAGATGATACTTTATTTCGTAATTTCTTTGAAGAAAAGATAATATCAAAAAATCTACCAGAGAATATAAATACTTTAGTTCATGGAACACAATTTATGAATAATTCTTATGATGGATATTCATTATCATATGTTGCAGTTAGGTATTTATTAGAGACAAAACCTAAACCAGAAATAGAAGAGATAACTAAAAATAGTGAGAAAGCTTTGGAATTAGGAATGGTTATTTTACCAGAAGCAGTTGATTATTATAAAGAAAAATTTTCTATAAATAGGGATATAAAACCGACTAGTAAAAAATAATACTAATCGTTTTTAATTTAATAATTTTAATTGTTCATCTGTAATACTTGATAATATTAGAAATCGTTCTTCTTTCATTTTTCCTTCTTTTATTAGCTGTGCATTATGAGACTCTAAGTTTGATAGTACAGTAAGTTCATAAATACTGGCGTAGTCTCTCATATTAGTAGTTTTTGCCAAAGTGGGATTTAGATTTCTCCATTCTTTTGCAGTTGATTTAAAAATAATAACATTTAATATATCCGCTTCTTCCGCATATTTTAGCCAGGTTTTATCTTTTTAATAATCAGTTTTTGGTAATATATAATTTTTAATGGCATTGGTATGAATTAAATAGTTGTTTTTTGTTAGTATTCTTTTTGTATTCCATTCGATACCTTTATTTTCTTTTTCTTTTAGTCTTTGAAATTCTTTGATTAAATATAATTTAAAAACTGGACTAATTGCTGATGCAAATTCAAACGCTATATCTTTATGTGCATAGGTTCCTCCATATTTACCACGCTTAGAATAGATTCCTATGGCGTTTGTTTTTCTTATATATTCAGAAACACTTAAGGTAAAAGTTGGAAGACCTGCTTGTTTTTTAAGCCCGTCAAATTCGACGGGTTTAAAATTAGGATTGTAGAGTATTTCCCATGTTTCTAAAAATTCTAGTGTATTTCTGTTTCTTAACCAGTTCTTTATAATATCATCGATTGATGAATTTCCATCCTTTGCTTTAGCAATATCTGAAATACATATATAGTCTGTAGCATTCGTTTGTACAACGGATATTTGAATATTATTTACGGTGATTGTATTGTTGTTCATAGTTTTTCCCTTTCATTTGTTATGAGCACTTTAAAATTTCTCTAACTAGGTCAAAATAGGAAAAACAAGAAATGGTCAAAGATAGTTATAAAAAAATATAATTTACTTTCTAAAAATAGAGAAACATATTAGAAATAATGTTTAAATGTTAAGTTTACTAACTATTTAAAATATGATATTCTAATATTAAGTAGAGGGATTATATGTATACAAAAACAATTTCTTCTCCATTAGGAGATTTAGTTTTGGTTAGCGATGGAGAATATTTAACAGGTCTTTTTATCGCTGGTCAGAAATATTTTATGGACGGATTTTCGAAAGAATTACATAAAAAGGATGACTTAGAAATATTTCATATGGTAGAGGAGTGGCTAAAATTTTATTTTGCAGGAGATAATCCAAATATTAAGAATGTAAAGTTAAAACCGCAGGGAACTTTCTTTAGACAAACTGTATGGCAAGAATTATTAAATATTCCATATGGCGATACCATTACTTATAAAGAATTAGGAAAGAAAGTTTCGAAAACCTTAGGTAAAAGTTCTATGTCATCTCAAGCAATCGGTGGTGCTGTAGGACATAATCCTATTTCCATTATTATTCCTTGTCACAGAGTAATTGGAACTGATGGTAG
>CALVVW010000015.1 GCA_944364005.1 uncultured Bacilli bacterium
TTTAAAAAAATTATCAAAAACTTAAAATCTATTATGACCTTATATAAATTTTCCGTAAAAAACCGAAACTCAAATGTATTTAGGGTATACAGATGTGTTGTTTTATGATATACTGTTTTTACTAAAGCGCTAGTATAGGCTTTTTTATAGTCTTAACTGGCGTTTTTATTGTCGATAGGTGGTATAAATATGAAAAAAAGATGTAGTTTTTGTAAAAAAGAAATAGATTTTTTTGCTAAGGAATGTCCTTATTGTTATGAAAATCAGGGAATACCTATGATAATTTGGATAGTGGTAGCTATTTTAATAATCCTTTGTTTAGTTATAGGTATTTATTTAGGGGTTTCTGAGTAAACTCTTTTTCTTTTTGCTTAAATTTATGTTATGATATTAGTGGTGATAAGATGATTGATACAATAGAGATAACTATTAGTAATGGAGTTTTACTTATCATCTTTGTTAATTGTTAAAGGGGACTTTTCTAGCAATTTTAATGATCATGATATTGTTCATGAAATGAATCATTTGTTTGAACTCTATTTAGATAATGTTAATGAGGATTATTATAGTGTTATTGTAGGATGGGATAGGCTTAATGAATCAATGGCACAGTCTAAGAATGCTGCTGAAACTGTTCATATTAGTAAAGAAAAACGACCTTATGAGTTGTTTAATGAGATTATGAATGATAATCCCGAAGATTCTCGGTATAGAAATGTTACTAGTTATGAACATTCTTTGTTTTTAGTAAGAGAATTTTATGAACAGCATCAAGAAGCTATTATTAAAAGTAGGAGAAATGGAAATATAGGACTTATTTTTGATACTGTTGGACAAGAGAATTTTGATGAGTTAAATTCTTTATTTGGAACTTATTATGAAAATTTTAATGGCTTTAAGATTTATTCTTTGTATGATTCATTAAGTAAACATGAAGATACGCCAGCAACTAGAGTATATTATGATTTGATAGATAGAAAAAATAGGGTTGTGATGAATATGGATGTATATAAAACTGGTCATGTTATGGAAAATCAAAAGATAGCGTCTAACTCTATATAGATTAATGGAAGTAGGTGAGTTATGAAAAAAGTAGCAATTATTGGAGCAGGTGCAGCTGGTGTTATGTGTGGTATTCATGCAGCTAGTAATAATACACAAGTTGTGTTGTTTGATAAGAATATTATGGCCTTAAAAAAACTTTTAGCAACCGGTAATGGTCGTTGTAATTATTGGAATAGTAATCAGGATTTATGTCATTATCATAGTAGTGAAGAAGAGTTACTTCCTTCTATTATTACACCTGAGATACAAAGGGAAGTATTAGATTTTTTTGATTCTTTAGGTGTTGTTCCTAATATTCGAAATGGTTATTATTATCCATATTCTAATCAGGCTAGTAGTATTCGTGATTTGTTAGAAGAAAAAGCTCGTAAGCGAGGAGTTGTTTTTTCTCTTGGTAGTGAAGTTGTAGATATTTACCGGGAGAGTGATCAGTTTGTTGTTGTGTATGATGATACTAAAGAGTATTTTGATGAGTTAGTGATTGCAACAGGTTCTCTTGCTAGTTTTAAGAAGAGTGGTGAGGGAGAATCAGGATATTTGTTTGCTGAAAAATTTGGTTTAGATGTTAGTATTGTTCATCCTGCTTTGGTGGCACTTAAGACTTCTGGTGATTTTTTGAAAGCCTGGGCAGGAGTTCGAGCAACTTGTATTGTATCTTTGTATCAAGATGGAAATTTTGTTAGAAAAGAAGAGGGAGAGATACAACTTACAGATTATGGTGTTAGTGGTATTTGTGTTTTTAATTTGAGTAGGTATGCTAGTTTAGAATATCGATATAGTAAGATGGAGTTAAAGATATCGTTTTTACCATTTTTAAAAGATAAAAGTAAGGAGTATATTGCTTCTTGGTTTTCTAAGAGAGGAGAGCAACTAGGAGATTATTCTATGGTTTCTTTCTTAGAAGGTCTTCTTCCTTATAAGTTACTTATGGTTATTCTTTCTAGGGCTCATATTTCTAAGTCTTCTACTTGGTCTAGTTTAACAGAAGATGAAAAAGATCGATTGTTATCGTATATTTTAGAGTTTCCACTTTTGATTACTGGTTGTCGTGATTTTTCTTATGCTCAGGTGTGTGCTGGTGGCGTGAAATTATCTTCCGTTAATTCTAATTTGGAAGCTAAAAAGATACCTCATTTATATTTTGCGGGAGAGGTGTTAGATGTTGATGGTGATTGTGGAGGATATAATTTGGGATTTGCTTGGATGTCAGGTATGATTGTTGGAAAGAGTATTCGAGGTGATAATCGATGATTCGTATTCGTCAAATCAGGGTTCTTTTAGACTGTGAAGACAAGTTATGTGATATTGTTGCGAAGAAATTAAGGATTAAGGCTACTGATATTTTAGAAGTGCATATTCAAAAGAGGTCCTTAGATGCTAGAAGGAAGAATGATATTCATTATGTGTATGAAGTGGATGTTAAAGTAAAAGAGGAAGGACGAATTTTGAAGAAAGTTGCTTCTAAAGATATCTTTTTAGCACCAGAAGAGGAGTATCAATCTCCTCATCCTGGAAATGTTAATCTATCTAGTCGTCCTGTTGTAGTAGGAACTGGTCCTGCGGGATTATTTTGTGCTTATATGTTAGCGAAAGCTGGTTATCATCCTTTGGTTATAGAGCGGGGTGAGCGAGTTGATGAGAGAGTAGAGACTGTTACTAAGTTCTGGGAGCAGGGTATTTTAAATCCTAATTCTAACGTTCAGTTTGGAGAAGGTGGGGCAGGTACTTTTTCTGATGGAAAGCTCAATACTCTTGTTAAAGATAAGTATTTTCGAGGTAAGAAAGTTTTTTCTATTTTTGTAGAACATGGTGCACCAGCTGATATTATGTATTTACAAAAACCACATATTGGAACAGATTTGTTAAGAGATGTTGTTAAAAATATTAGAAATAGTATTATTCGTTTAGGTGGAGAGTTTTTATATTCTACTTGTCTTACGGATTTAGTGATTTCTAATCAAATGTTAGTAGGGATTGAAGTAAATCATCAAGAGGTTATTCCTTGTTCTGTTTTAGTTTTAGCGATAGGTCATAGTGCAAGAGATACTTTTTCGATGTTATATGATAGAGGAGTTTTGATGCAAGCAAAACCGTTTGCGGTTGGCATCAGGGTACAACATCCACAGAAGATGATTCAACTTAGTCAATATGGTAGCTTGGATTCTAGGTTGCCGGTTGCCGATTATAAATTAACTTATACTACGAAGAAAGGCCGTGGAGTTTATTCTTTTTGTATGTGTCCTGGTGGATATGTTGTGAATGCCTCTAGTGAAGATGAATCTCTTGCAGTTAATGGGATGAGTTATCACGATAGAGGAAGCGAAAATGCTAATAGTGCTTTAGTTGTTACTGTAGGACCAGATGACTTTGGCCATCATCCATTAGATGGCGTTTCATTTCAGCGAGAATTAGAAAAACGTGCTTATTTCGCTGGTTCTGGTTATATTCCAGTACAGTTATATGGAGATTTTAAAGATGGTATTTTTTCTACTTCTTTTGGAGAGATTCAACCAGTTATGAAAGGACGGTATCAGTTTTCTGATTTGAAAGATGTACTACCTGATTATGTTTCTTCTGCTATTTGTGAAGCAATGCCAGTTTTTGGTAGAAAAATAACTGGTTTTGATAGGGAAGATGCTATTTTTGCCGGAGTTGAAAGTCGAACGTCATCACCAGTAAAAATCATAAGAGATGAAGAGGGAGAAGCAAATATTTCTGGTATTTATCCTTGTGGTGAAGGGAGTGGTTATGCTGGAGGTATTACTACTGCTGCGATGGATGGCATTAAGGTTAGTGAATGGATTATTCAAAAATACAGGCCTTTTTCTAAGAAATAATTTACGAATTTTAGTTTCTTAGGTATAATTAAATTATGATAGGAGGGACTATTATGTATGTACCTGATGAAGAAAATTATATTATTGATAAAAAGGGTGATGATTTAGAAGAAAATTCTAAGTTTGATGATTTTAATTCATTTAGTTCTGATAGTTCTTCTAAACCTAGAAAGTTTAAGAGACCTAATATATTAGTTCTTAAAATATTAGTTATTATTGGTGCTATTATTATAGGGTTTATTGTTTACTTTATTAGTAGTCTTATTTTTTAAGATAGAAGATATTTCTATCTTTTCTTTTAGAAGTTTGTTATAATAAGTTTTGTGGAGGCAAGTTTATGAAACAAGAGAATATTAGAAATTTTTGTATTATTGCACATATAGATCATGGTAAAAGTACGCTTGCCGATCGTATTTTGGAAAAAACTGGTGCTATTGAAAAGCGTGAATTAAAGAGTCAGATGTTAGATTCTATGGATATTGAACGTGAGCGTGGTATTACTATTAAATTAAATGCTGTACAACTTACGTATTATCATGAAGGAGAAGATTATTATTTTCATTTAATTGATACTCCAGGTCATGTTGATTTTTCTTATGAAGTATCTCGTAGTTTAGCTGCTTGTGAGGGTGCTTTACTGGTTGTTGATGCAGCTCAGGGAGTAGAGGCACAGACGCTAGCTAATTTGTATTTGGCACTCGATAATAATTTGACAGTCATTCCTGTTGTTAATAAGATTGACTTACCTAGTGCAGATATTCCTAAGGTGACAGAAGAGCTTGAAAATATTGGATTTTCTAAAGATGAAATTATTTTTACTAGTGCAAAAACTGGTGTAGGTATTGATGAGTTGTTGGAAGCTATCATTAAGAAGATTCCTGCTCCAACCGGGGATTATAAAAAACCTTTAAAAGCGTTAATTTTTGATAGTTTATTTGATGCTTATCGTGGTGTTATTATTAGTATTCGTGTTGTAGAAGGTGAAGTAAAAGTAGGGGATATCATTCGTATGATGGATACGGGTGCAGTCTATGATGTTGTAGGACTTTCGATTAATACGCCAAAAGAAGTTAAAGTTTCTTCTTTAAAAGCAGGGGAAGTTGGCTATTTATATGCATCTATTAAAAGTATTAGTGATGTTTCGGTAGGAGATACGATTACTTTGGATAGTAATCCAGCAGATATTGCGCTACCTGGATATCAGCCTATGAAGCCTATGGTTTATTCAGGACTTTATCCAATTGATGCTAGTAAGTTTGAAGATTTAAGAGAGGCATTAGAAAAGTTAAAATTAAACGATGCATCATTATCTTTTGAACCGGAGACTTCTAAGGCTTTAGGATTTGGATTTCGTTGTGGTTTTTTAGGCCTTTTACATATGGAGATTATTGAAGAGAGAATTGAAAGAGAGTTTGGTATTGATTTGATTGCGACATCTCCTTCGGTTGTTTATGAAGTAATACTTAGTGATGGTTCTAAGATGATGGTAGATTCTCCTACAAAAATGCCTAAAAGAGAAGTGATATCTAAGACTATGGAGCCTTATGTTAAAACTAGTATTTTTACACCGACTGATTATATTGGTCCAATTATGGAACTTTGTCAGGATAAACGTGGTACATTTCTTAATATGGAATATTTAGATCAAAGTAGGGTAACGATTCATTATGAACTTCCACTATCAGAGATTGTCTATGACTTTTTTGATAAGTTAAAATCTTATACTAAGGGATATGCATCTTTTGATTATGAGTTTATTGGTTATAAGGAAAGTAATTTAGTTAAGATGGATATTTTATTAAATGGTGATGTTGTCGATGCTTTATCGGTAATTGTGCATAAAGATTTTGCTTATAATCGTGGTAAAGTTGTTGTTGAAAAGTTAAAAGAGATTATTCCAAGGCAGATGTTTGAAGTACCAATTCAAGCAGCGATAGGTAATCATGTGATTGCTAGAACTGATATTAAGGCACTTCGTAAGAATGTTTTAGCCAAATGTTATGGTGGAGATGTTACGCGTAAGAAAAAATTATTAGAAAAACAAAAAGAGGGTAAAAAGAGAATGAAAAAGATTGGTAGTGTTGAAGTTCCACAAGAAGCCTTCTTGTCAATTTTATCTACTAGTGATAAATAATAGAAAGTGATGTGATGCTATGAAATATTTTATGAGTGATGTTAAGATTTTAGCTAACGCTATGATTGATATTAGTAAGAGGGATGAGCGATATATTATTGATAATCAGGATATTATTATACTAGTGCACTTTTGAATGCTTTTTCACAATATCATGTTGATGTTGATGTAAGTGAGTTTTGTAGGGAACACTGTGATATTAATCGATTACAAAATATTAATACTGATTATTTTATGCCTACTGGTTCTAATGGTAAGTTGTTACTTAATAAAGGTGTGCAGCATATTCATAGTTATATTTTGTTGCCCTGGGTCAGTCGAGATGATTTAATTCGTGAGTACCGTAGTAATTATCCGTTAGATAGTATGTTTTGTTTATTTGAACGTGATAATGTGAATTATATGGAAGATGTTCCTAAACGTAGCATTCCAGAATTTGCTTCTTTAGAAGGAAATTATCAATTAGCGTTACAGTCTTTGTTAAATAGGACGAATTCTCAGAAGCAAAAAGCAGAAGAGACTATTAAAGTGTATCAAAAACGAATTGAATGTATCAAAAATCAAATAAATTAGTCATATTAGGTGGTGTTATGGTTGAGTGATAATATTATTATAGAGGAAAAGATGATTGCGAATGCTTTAATTTGTATGGCAGAATATGATAATAGAGGAATTGTTGATTGGGATGATATTCATCATTTTCAGGATGCTTTTTCGGCTTTATGTCATGAAAAAGGATGTAGTTTTGAAGTCTTGCAGCTATGTGATGATGTTAAACGTAATATGTATATGTTTTCTGATTATATTTTACCAGTTGCTCAGGACGGATTAGAAAACTATCAGAATTCTTTTGCCTATATTCTACTTCCTTGGATAGAGATTGATGATTTGAAAAGCGCATGTAGGAATCAGTTCCCTATTGATGCTATGTTTACGTTTTTTGATAAAGATATTTATCCAATTTTACCAAGTAGAGAAGCAGAATCATTAGAGCAGCTGGCGAGATGTTACCGGCTTGGCTTAAATAATTTGGAAAAATCAGTAGATAAAGATTTAAGTGAAGTGCAAAAAAAAGTTTATACGTTGGATCAGAGAAAATCTATGATTCAGCAATCATTAAAGCAGCGTTTTACGGATGATAGGTTCTAATAGAGGGAAGTTGTATTGCATGGGTAGTGTAAGAAATTGTTATATTCATATTCCATTTTGTAAAAAGATTTGTAGTTATTGTGATTTTTGTAAATTGTTTTATGATCGGGAGTATGTTTCTAAGTATTTGGATGCTTTACAGTTAGAAATTGATACCTATTATCAAGGAGAAGAGTTAGATACAATTTATATTGGAGGAGGAACTCCTAGTAGTTTATCTGATAGTGAGTTGGAAAAATTATTTTCTATTTTATCTGTTTTCAAAAAATCTTCTTCTTGTGAAGTTACGATTGAAGCTAATTTTGATAGTATTACAGAGTCTAAGTTAGATATTTGTAAGAAATATGGAGTGAATCGTATTAGTTTTGGTCTAGAGTCTACTCATGCTTGGATTTTAGAGAAGATGGGACGTAGTTTGGATTTAGAGTATGTTCGCCATATCATTTTCTATTGTAAGAGAATTGGAATTTGTAATATTAATGTTGATTTGATGTATGCTTTTTTAGGAGAAAGTTTAGAAGAGGTGGAAGAAGATATCGATTTTATTCAACGTTTAGCTATTCCTCATATTTCTACTTATTCATTAATTTTAGAAGAGCATACGAAATTATATTTAGACAAAGAACAATCTATATCTGAAGAGTTGGATGCAAAGATGTATGAGGTAATTTGTTCTAAGTTATCTGATTATACACATTATGAGATTAGTAATTTTTGTAAAGAGGGATATTCTTCAAGGCATAATTTATGTTACTGGCAGAACCGGGAATATTATGGTTTTGGACTTGGTGCTAGTGGCTATTTAGGTGATGTTCGTTATACTAATACTCGTAGTATTACACATTATTTACAAAAGAAGTTTCGATATCTGGAAAAAAAATTAAGTATTTATGATAAAATGGAATATGAAGTGATTTTACATCTTAGGACTAAGAAAGGTATTTCTAAGAAGAATTTTTTTGATAAATATTCAATGAAATTGGAAGACTGTTATTCTTATTTAGAATTAGTTCGAGAAGGTTATCTTATAGAAGATGATGAGTATTTAGCGATTCCAGAGAAATATTTTTATCTTAATAATGAAATTCTTGTTAGATTATTGGAGGAGTGTTGTTATGAATAAAATAGATGAGTTTGAAGTGGAATTAGGATATATTCAAGATGAGACTATTCAGGAGGATTGTCGTACGATGATAGCGTTGCTACCAGATTACTTTTTTTTAGTTCCTGCATCTTCTACTGGTAAATACCATCCTAGTTATTCTTTAGGAGAAGGTGGACTTCTTCGTCATACGAAGGCTGCGGTTAGAATAGGGTATGAGTTATTACAAGATCCATCTATTGGTGATAAATATACAAGTATTGAGAAAGATATTATGTTGATGGGACTTTTACTTCATGATGGATTAAAATTAGGTATTCCAAGAGAAAAATATACTCGTGTTGACCATCCTATTTTAATGGCTAATTATATTATGGAACATAAAGCAGATTTACTTATGAGTGATGAAGAGATTGACTTGTTATGTTCTGTTATTAAGACACACATGGGACCATGGACTAAGGATTATGATGGTAATGAAGTGTTAGAAGCTCCTAAGACAAAGTATCAGAATTTTGTTCATATGTGTGATTATTTGGCTAGTCGTAAGTTTTTACTTGTACCTTTTGATGATAATAATAGAATAAGTGTCTAACTGGACACTTATTTTTAGTTGCGATATTATCAATTTTTTGATATGATAGAGAAGAATATGTGAATTAATGGAGGCTTTGGTATGAAAGGCAAAATTATTGTGATTGAAGGGACAGATTGTTCTGGTAAGGAGACTCAGTCTGTTTTGTTGGAAAAGCGGTTAAAGGAGCAGGGAAAGAAATGTGTACATTTTGGATTTCCGATGTATGATTCACCTACGGGTAGAATTGTTGGTGGTCCTTATCTTGGTAATCCAGAAATTTCTACTGGCTTTTTTAAAGAAGGAGCAGATAAAGTTGATCCACATATTGCCTCTTTATATTATGCAGCGGATAGAAAATATAATATGGAAAAAATTCTTCCTTATTTAAATGATGGTTATTATGTTATTTTAGATCGTTATACGACTTCAAATCTAGCTCATCAAGGAAGTAAGATACAAGATAGGGAGGAAAGATTTCTAATGTATCAATGGATTGATAAGTTAGAGTATTGGTTATTGCAATTGCCTAAACCAGATTATACTATTTTTTTACATATGCCTTATCAGTATTCTTTAGAATTACGAAAGAATAGGAAAGTTATTGATGAGCATGAACGTTCCGAAGAACATTTGAAAAATGCGGAAGATGCCTATATTGAACTTTCTGAGATGTATAATTGGAAGAGAATTGAATGTGTTAAAGATGGTGTTATTCGTGATGTTTCTGATATTAATGATGAAATACTCGAATATTTAGAAAGTATATAGTAAATTTAGATTATAATATAAAAGATGATTCTTGCATGTAGGAATCATCTTTTTTTGCTTTTATTCGTATTTTATGTTTGACTTGGAGTTATTTTTACTAGCGGAATTGGTGGAGGAGGCGGTTCTTGTTGTGGTTGTGAATTTATTTTTGGTTGTTGAGTATTATTTTGTTCTTGTTGTGTTTTTATTTGTTTTTGTAGGTTTTGTAGTTGTTCTGCTGGTTGTACTACAGGTTTTATATTATTATTGATTTGTCCTGTTGGTAGAGTAACTGGATTTGTGATTTTTTTGTTTATTGTTGGAATTGTTAAAGTTTGATGTTGTTCTGGCTGTTGTTCTGGCTGTTGTTCTGGTTGTTGTTCTGGTTGTTGTTCTGGCTGTTGTGTTGTTGTTGCTGTTTGTGATATTTCTGTTTCTTTTGCTGGAATATTTGTAGTTTTTAAGATTGGATTTGGTTTTATTGGTATTTTAGAAGTTAGTGTAGATTCTGCATTTTTTTCATCAATCTTTTGTATCTTTTCTAATGTATTTATTGGCTTGTTTGCGTTTGTTGCTTTTACCTGAGGTGGTTTTTCTTTATTGATAGATGTTGGAATTACTTTAGGAATTACTTGATTTGTTTGTTCTTGATTTGTATCCTCTTTTTTGTCTATCGTGTTTAGTGTTACTACTTCTAATTCATTTTTATTAGTTTTCGCTTCTTCTTTTTCATTATTTTGTTTTTCTTCTTGAAGTTCTAGTTCTTTTTTAATTTTTTCATCCTTTTCTTTCTCTTTTTCTTTTAGTTTTTCAGCAACATCATTTTCAAAGAAATCTTCTGCATCTTCTATTTCGATTACACGTAGTACTTCTTCAAAGCTTGTTGTTCCATCGACTACTTTTCCTAAAGCATCTTGTAACATGGTAATTACTTTATCACTATAAACTAATTTTGTTAAATCATCTTTACTTAAATTTTCATTGTTTAATGCATTACGCATTTCATCATCTAATTCTAGTACTTCTTGAATTGCAACACGTCCTTTATAACCTTTACGACAAGCATCACAACCATTTGGATTAGCATCCCATATTTTATCAATGTCTTTTTTTAAATATTTTTTAAATACTTTCTTTTCAAATTTAGAAGTATCTCGTTCTACACGACATTTTGTACAAATCTTTTTGGCAAGTCTTTGCGAAATGATACCAGTTAGGGCAGTGGATAATAGGTAACGTTCTACGTTCATATCTAGTAAACGTTCTACAGTAGATAATGTATTGTTGGTATGGATTGTTGATAAAACTAAGTGTCCAGTAATTGCGGCACGTACGGCAATCTGGGCAGTTTCACTATCACGAATCTCTCCGATTAGAATAACGTTAGGATCTTGACGTAATATGGAACGAAGAGCGGCTGCGAAGGTCATTCCTATTTCGGCATTTACTTGTACTTGATTCATTCCTTCAATGTTCATTTCGATAGGGTCTTCTACAGTAATAATATTTGTTTCTTCTTTATTTAAGGCTTGTAGTATAGAGTATACTGTGGTAGATTTACCAGAACCTGTGGCACCTGTAATTAATATGATACCATTAGGTACTTGAATCATACGTTTTAATCTTGCTAGGTTGGATTCATTAAATCCTAGATAATCCAATCCTTGTAAACTTCTGGAGTAGTCTAGAATACGAATAACTATTTTTTCACCTTCATTTAAGGGAAGACAAGATACACGCATGTCCAAATAAGTACCACCAAAGTTTCCTTTGATAGCTCCATCTTGGGGTAGACGAGACTCTGTAATATTCATGTTCGCTAATAATTTTAATCTTGTAGTTAAATTTCTTTCATATGTTTTTGGTATATATGTAAAATTTTGTAAATCTCCATCGACACGAAAACGTACCATCATACCATCTTCTCTTGGATCAAAGTGGATATCTGATGCATTTGATTTTGCAGCTGATATGATTATATAATCAGCGATTTGTGTAATTGGTGTCTTTGTGAAGTCAAATTTTATCATAGTGTCAACCCCTTTTACTTTTTGCTCTCTTTATTTTTTACTATGGTATTTTATCTTACTTTATTATATAATAGTTTTATAAGAATAGCAAGAAAGTAGATGTGAAAAGATGAAAAAAAATAATAAAGGTTTTGTTTTAGTTGAAACTTTAGTAGTTACTGTTTTTGTTATGGCAATTTTTTCAGTTATTTATATTAATTTTTATCCCTTAGCTGGTGAGTATGAGAGAAGAGAGTTTTATGATGATGTTGATAGTAAATATGGTACTTATTGGATGAAAAGATTTATTCAAGGGTCTGCTTATGATTTTTATCGTAGTGGTGGTCCTGCAGATACTATTAGTAGTAATAAATATATTTCTTTTAAATGTAGTGATTTAACGGTTGCTACTGAAGTGACGTATTGTACTAATCTTTGGGATCGCTTGGATATTAAGCAAGCAATTATTACAGATTATGATATGACGGAATTTAAACAGAAATTGCAAGATGATGATAGTTTAGCTAATTCTTTCGGAAGCTCTTTTACTTCATATCTTGAATTTTTACCTAATTTTTTAGTTTCATCTTTAAATGGTGCACAATATCGTGTGTTGATTGAATTTGAACGTAATATGGATAGTGATGAGGATAGTGATTCTTATTATACTTATGCTAATATGGAGATTTTAAGACCTACAACTGGAGCTGTCACACCTCCTGTTTCTCCAACTACTTAACTATAAAGGTTATAGAAAAAATATAGTGGATAAGGGTGATGATATGATAAAAAAGTTAAATAATAAAGGTATGACGGCAATTGAAATTTTAATAACGTTTGTTATTGTTGCTATTATTGTAGTCTCTATGTATAATGGTATTTCTGGGTTAAAAACTAGAGAGACCGTTGCTTCTTATAAACTTAGTCTTGTTACTTATAAAAATTTGCTTACTAAAGACATTCAGGATGATTTGATTAAAATAGGACTTACTGCCGTCCAATCTGAGTCTATGGTTGAATTAGGTAAACCTGTAGGTTATCGTGTTATTTTAACACTACGTGATGGGAGTCGTAGAGTTTTAGAAGTCAGACAAGTTTTTGGATGCTCTGCTGTTGATGCTGCGGAAGTAGATGATTTATGTACTATTAGAGGTATTGATCCTAATCAAAGTGATGAATTTTCTATTAGTTATGGACCCGAAGGAGAGTTAACTGAGTATCCTTTGCCTGATTTGGGACATGAAGAAATTCAAGCTTATGATGGAAGTGCTACTACGCATACAATTTATAGTTTACAGATTAATGAAGTTAAAATTAATACAAATGATAATATTTTTTCTATTCGAATTGTTTTATCTCATCCAGATTTAGATGCTAAACATTCTATTGATATTGTTTCACCAATTAGCAGTTAATAAAAATAATATGCTAGCAATTATCGTTTGAAATATTCTGGCAATAAAAAAATTTTTATATTTTATTTTAGTATCAGCAATGATACTTTTTGTTTGCATGTGTACTGATATTCCTCCAAAGCAGAAAAAGAAAATAATATAAATTGCTCTTGTTGTAGGATTAGTTATTAGACTGGTTAAAAATGTTCCATTTGTTAAATCAAAAATTCCATTTATTAAAACATATTCTTTGATAGGAAGTTTTATGTAGTGATTTATTATAGTTATAATTAAATAAAAAAATATAGAGGTACCATATATGATTATAATTGTTTTAATAGATGAAATGATTGCTTTTGGTAATATTTTAGCAAACGATATGTTTTCTTTTTTTTGTAATGGTAGTGTCCCTTTTTCTTTTTGATAAGTGGTGATGGCGATTATAAAGTTTGCTATGATAATACAAGCTAATATTTTTATGGCATAGGTTTTGTTTGGAAATAATAAAGAGACTGGTCCTAATATAAAAATGGGATTTGGAAAGTGTGTAAATTTGATTAAGTAATTAGCACTTTTTTCAGTAATTATGTCTTTTTCTAATAAGTCTTTGGTGTATTTACTACCACTAGGGAATCCACTAATTAGGCTCATTGCCACTACATAGAAGTTAGCACCGTTTATTTTTAGCGTTTTACTTATTTTTTCTATAATATTATATTCTATTAGTAGACTGGAGAAAGTAAAAAATAAAAAACTGGCTGGAAATAGTTTTTCTAAAAATAACTTGGTATATATTAATATATGTTTTGTTATTAAAGTGGAATTAATTATGTATAGAATCATTAGACAGATTAAAATTATTAGAATTACGTTACTTTTTTTATTTTTTTTCATATTTCCTCATTTCTTTGTTATAATGTATCATGGAGGTAGAGTCATGTTTAAGAAATTGTATGAGAAAATTAAGAATTTTATTAAATTAGAGTATAAATTTATTTTGTTTTTAGTTGTCTTTTATGTTGTTTGTATATGGCCAGTTAATTATTATATTGTTATAGGGGGAGGAATTAGTGATATTTCTAGTCGTGTTGTGGTAGAAGATGGATATCAGAGTAAGGGAAGTTTTAATTTGTCTTATGTGTCTGAGTTAAAAGGAACGACACTTAGTTATTTACTTAGTTATGTTATGCCTCATTGGAAAAGGGTTAGTATGAATGATTATAAATATACGGATGAAGAAGATTATCGAGATATTGAGTTTCGTAATACGTTAGATCTTCAGTATTCTAATAGCAATGCTATTTATTATGCTTATCAATTAGCAGGGAAACCTTGTCGCCTTATTGATACGAAGCTTTATGTTATTGTTTCTTTTGATGATTATCGTAATCCGTTAAAAGTAGGAGATGAGATTTTAAAAGTTAATGGAAAAGAATGTAGTAGTTTAGATGATGCTCAACAAGCGTTATCGAAAGTAGATGGCGATGAAATTTCTGTTACTATTTTAAGAGATGGAAAAGAACGAGAAGTTACTTGTAAATTATATGAAGAAGATAATAGAAAAATTTTAGGAGTTGCCTTACAAGCTGTTTCTACATATGATGTTGATCCTAAGGTAGAGTTTCATTTTGAAGCTAATGAGTCGGGGCCTTCGGCTGGACTTATTACTACATTATCTATTTATGATCAGTTAACAAAGAAAGATTTGACTAAGAAATTAAATATTGCTGGTACAGGTACTATTGAGGCAGATGGTTCTATTGGTGAAATTGGAGAAGTAGAGTATAAATTACTTGGTGCTGTTCAAGGAGATGCTGATGTTTTCTTAGTACCTGCAGGAGATAATTATAAGACTTGTAAAAAGGTCGCAAAAGAGGATAAGTTAGATATTAAGATTATTCCTGTTAAAACGATAAAAGATGCTGTAGAGAAGTTGGAAGAATTGTAGTTAGGAGGTTTGTGTTATGAGTGATCAAGAGTTATTAGAGTTTGGGAAAAAATATATGGAAGATGTTGGCGGATTTATTAAACATAATCAGTATCGGTTAGTAGATATTAAGAAAGATTATTGTGTGATGGAAGCAGATGTTCGAGAAGAAGCTATGAATTATTATGGTGTTGTTCATGGTGGATTTATGTTTGGTCTTGCTGATACTGCTTGTGGTATTGCTGCTCGAGCAACAGGAAGAAAAGCAGTTACTTTGAATTCGCATATTGAATATTTACATACTGTTCGTGGAAGTAAGATTAAGGTAGTGGTGAATGCTATTAAGACTGGACGAAATATTTCTGTTTATCAAGCAGATATTTATAATGATCAAGATGTGATGGTTGCGAAAGCGGTGATGGATTATTTTTATATAGACTAGAAATAGTCTTTTTTTGTCAACTTACAAAAAATATTGTATTTTTTATTGTATTTTCTTTTTTTTGTGTTATATTTTCTTTGTAGAGGAGAGTTTATATGAAAAAAAGAATAAAAATTTTGGTTTGTGTAATTGTTTTAATTGTTGGTGTTATCTTAGGTTATCGTGCTTATTTAATTTATGGCAAGTATAAGATTACCTTTGATTATAATAAAACAGTAGGAGAAGTAAGAATAGAAAGTGGTCAGTCTTGTGATTTTTCCATTAGTAATTATTCTGTTTGCCTTCCAGAAGGATTTGTTTTGGATGAAGAACATACTGTTGATAAGGCAATGTATATATATCGCGATTCTAATGATAGAAGTATCAATTTTGCTGATATTAATGAAGATTTAAGTCAAGTTTTTCGTGATGTAGATGGAAGCTTTGTAGTAAATGATTTGTTAGAGGATGCTAATATTCAAAATACTCTCGATTTGTTGCACTACTTAGATAGTCATGATACTAGTAGTCATTATTTTTCTTCCCTTAAAGAAGTTAAATTAAATTATGCTCTTACTAAGATTTTTGAAAATACAATTCCTACCGAAAAAAGGAGCTATGTTACTGGCGATTATATAGGATATATCAATTATTATAATAATGATTATGAAGTTAATTTGATTCATAATCATAGACGTTATATAATTTATTTTTCTAGTGTTGATAGTTCTATCCCTTTTACTCAAGATGAAATTATTAATATTATTAGTAGTATTCATTTTAAGGATTAGTATTGAAATTTTAAGATGATTGGTAAACACAAATAGAATGTGTTTACTTTTTTTAGTTTTTATGAAATTTACTTTATTATTTTATTTTGTTATAATAGGTCTACTAGGAGGGCTATTATGGAATTTTATCCAATTAAAGGGCAACTACAGATGAAAAAGATAGAACCTACGAATGAGAAGAATTTATGGTTACTTCATCATTTAACGATAGATAAAGATGTTTATGGTCAAGATGATGACAATCGTGGTTTCCTTTGGGATTTAGAAAAGGATACATTTGTTAATCTTGCCTATTTAGAGCATGAGGAATTATATGGTTCAGCATTTTCTATTTATTATGGAGAATATCCCATTGGTTTTTTAGATGTTTCTGGAATTTTATATACGCCCGATTCTTCTTATGTTGATTTTTCTTATGCTTTAGTTAAAGAAGCGAGAGGTCATGGATATATGAGAGATACTTTAAGTATTGTTAGTGATGATATTTTGAAGGATAAGATTTACGGGATTGATTTTTGTGAATGTTTTATTAGTCCTTTTAATTCTAGCAGTATTAGGGTTGCTTGTGCTTCTGGTTTTTCTAGAGAAATTACTAGAGAGGGAGAAGAGATTACTTGTTTACAATGCTATACAAAGAAAAGAAAATAATTTACTTTCTTTTCTTTTTTTCTTTGATATAATGATATCATAGGAGTGAGTATATGAAAAAGAGAGTTAAGAAGAGGGAGAGTAAGGAGAGAGCGTTTTTTGGAAGGAAAGGTGTAAGAATTGCTATTAGTTTGTTGGTTTTATTTATTATTGGCTGGTTAGCTTTTAAAGCGTTTTTGGTTTATTTAGGGTATCGTGTAACAGAAGATTCTATTATAAAGTTTCGAGGAACTCTTACTTTGAATCAATCTAATACTTGTGATGTTTCTTTTAAAGGTTTTTCTATGTGTGTACCTGATGGTTTTGTTTTAACTAATGTTTGGGATGATATTGTTCATTTTCGTGATTTGGAAAAACGTGATATCATGGGTGGAAAATATGATATTACGTTGGAGGATGATATTTTAGATGTTGATAGTGATATTGATGCAGAAGAGTTTATGAAAAAGTATCATTGTTCTACTAGAAATGATGTTATTCATTATTATGAAAAACATCAAAACAATCAATTTCATTTGTTTTCTAAAATATCTGATGTAAAGGATTATTACACTATTTGGAAGTTAGTAAATGTCATATTGCCAGAGGGAGATTTGTATTATATAGATGGTGATTATGAAGGATATCTTATTAAGCAGAAGAATTTTTATTTATTTTATTTATATAATGGAGATTCTTTATATAGTATATCTTTTCGTAATACTGATTTGAATGATAATTATTTTAATGATGATAATGTTTTTTCTATTGTTAGTAGTGTACGTTTTGAAGACTGATTTCTAGTCTTCTTTTTTTCCGTAATTTCCCATATTCTTATCAAATAGTTTTCATAATCCTGTTTTATACTGGTAACATGAAAGGAGGATATGATAGAAAAATTGTTCATTGGAAATTAATTTCCCATAATTTCCCATAATTATTTAATAATTCTTACACATTTATACGATATAGTTATATTGTCAAGAGGAGGATGATAGATAAGAAAATAGAAGATGTTCAGTTAAGTTATTAATATTATTTTATATAGATTAGAAAGGATGGATGTGGAATTCAAAAAAGTAAACTATTCTTATTAAAGGAGGCGATGCCCGTAAGGTTATAGAAGAATTCAGGGAATAGTGTTATACTATTGGTAGGTGGTAATTATGTATACAATTTGTTTTGTTGAAGATGAAATTGACTTATCAAACCTTATTCGGACCTATTTAGAACGTTCTGGTTATCGAGTGGTTTCATTTACCAAAGGACGCGATGCGATTGATTACATTGGTAATAAAGTTGATCTTTGGATACTGGATATTATGTTAGGAGATGATGTCAATGGCTATGATATAATCAAAGCTATTCGGGAGCAAGATAGCAATGTACCTGTCATTTTTACTTCCGCAAGAGATCAGGATTTAGATAAAATCTTAGGATTGGAATTAGGTAGCGATGATTATATCACAAAACCATATTCTAGTAAGGAATTAGTCTTACGTGTAGATAAAATTTTAAAAAGAGTATATAAAGATACTCCTAAGCAATTAATTAAATATGATGATTATACAATCGACGTTGATAAACGTGTTGCTTTAGATAAAAAAGGAAAAGAAATTAAACTTACAACGTTAGAATTTGACTTGTTGTTGCTATTTGTTAAAAATAAAAATAAATGTTTTTCTAGGGAAGAAATATTAGATTCTGTTTGGGGAAAAGATTATTTTGGAACTGATAGAGTAGTAGATGATTTAGTAAGACGACTTAGAAAAAAGATGCCTTTACTTAATGTTAGTGCAGTTTATGGATACGGGTATCGTTTATCATGAAATTTAGAAAAACAAAACTAAGTCATCAGTTGATTGCTTTAATCGGAGTTGCATTTGTTATTTTATTTATTTCCTTAGGGATTATTCTTCCCAAGATGTTAATACCAGTAGCCGAAAAAAATATTTATACTTATTTAAGTGAACCCTTAAAGTTTGTAGGTAATAATCGTATTGATAAATCTTTACTTAATACAGAAGTTGCTTATATATATATTGTAGATGATACCATGACAACCAGTGAAAATATACAACAAGTGATAAATATCAGTGATACTGATAAATTATTATCCTACATTAAAGATGATTATGGTAAATTTAACTATAATCATGATACTTACTACTACTATACAATTACCAAAGATAAAATTACAAAAGTTGCTATCTCAAATGATAGTTATATCAATGAAACAAAAGCTGCAATTTTAAGTGCCATTTTTCCAATAGTTTTGTCTACGTGTTTATTAATTGGTCTACTTCTTGTTATTTGGTCTTCTTTTATTGTTAAAAAGATTGAAAAATTAAAAGATAAGATAGATCATATTGATAATCCAGATTATAATCATAATATTAATTTTGAGATTGATGACGAGATTAAGTCTCTTGCTTTAGCAATCGAAGATATGCGAATTTCTTTAATTAATCAGGAAGAATATCGCAATCAAATGTATCAAAATATATCACATGATTTTAAGACACCTCTCACCGTTATAAAATCATATATTGAAGCTGTTGAAGATAATGTTGAAGATAGTAATACCGCACTTCGAGTTATTAAACAGCAGACTGACAAATTAGAACAAAAAGTACACTCACTTCTTTACTTAAATAAACTTGATTATCTTAAAAATTCTAAAAATATTGAATCTAAATTAGTAGATATGGAGCAAATTATCACTATTGAAGTTGAAAAATTTAAGTTTCATAGAAAAGAAATTAATTTTGTTACGGATGTTGATAAAAAATCAAAGTATTATGGTACTATGGAACATTGGGAAACCATATTTGATAATTTGCTTTCGAATTTTATGAGATATGCTAATACTACTATAAAAATTACTGCAAAACAAAACAAACTTATTCTTTATAATGATGGTGAACGCATCGACGATGATTTTCTTGAAGGAATCTTTACTCCGTTCCGGAAAGGAATTAAAGGAGAGTTTGGTTTAGGACTTTCGATTGTTAAAAAGACTTTAAATATTATGAATTATGATATTACCATTAAAAATGAGAAAAAAGGTGTATCCTTTATTATAAAAAGAAATTCTTGATATAGAATTTCTTTTTTTGGTTATAGTAATAGTAGGTGATTTTATGCGTGTCTTAATTACAGGTGCTGCTTCTGGGATTGGCTATCAAGTTGGAGTGATGCTTGCTAGACGTGGGCATTTGGTATATATGACTTGTAGAAGTGTAGCAGAAGTATTTGTGTTACGTGAAAGGTTGGAAAGGGAAGGTGTTCATGCTATTTGTTTGAAGCTTGACTTACTAACTGATGAAATTAATGTTGTTGATTCTTTAGATATTGATTGTTTATTTAATCATGCAGGAATTGGTACAGCTGGTAGTATTTTATATATGGATGAGGAGAGCCTTCGGGATATTTATGAAGTTAATTTTTTTCGGTCCTTTTTGTTATTAAAGAAAGTATATCGGCATATGGTGGATCGAAGGATAGCGGGGAAGATTTTTGTTACTTCTTCTTTACTTGGTATGTTTCCGTTGCCTTTTTTTGGAGTGTATGGTTCTAGTAAGGCAGCTATTTCACAGGTTGTTAAAACTATGCAAGAAGAAGAAAAAGTTTTTTGTCATGGTATTTCATTTTGTTTGGTGGAGCCTGGTGCTTATGCTACTGGATTTAATCAGGTTATGATTGATTCTCAGGAAAAATATGTAGATTCTTCTTTTTATCGGGAATTTTTATCTATGCATCCTTACCAAAGAAAGTTATTTTTTTTGTTGGAATCTAGAAAAGTAGAGAAATTGGCTCGACGCATTGTCTTAGAAATGGAGAACAAAAAAACGAAGAAAATTCTTCGTATACCTTGGATACAAGGTTTCTTTTTAAAATTATATAATTTTTTCTTTCATTGATTTATTTTTTCTGTAGCATTTTTCCTTTTGTTATGGTTATTGATTTTATACTTCCTTCATCTAAATAGCTATATCCTCCAATTAATTCTCCGTCAGGAATTTCCGGATATTTTTTTGCAATATCATATGTATAATCTAATGCTTCTTCTTCTGTTAAAGGAACGTCTCCGTTATCTTTGATCCAGCGACCAAAAATGTTTCTATGTAGCGGGATGCTTTTTTCTAATGGCTCTGCTAGTTGAATATACTCTCCATCTTGTTTTAATAAATATAGACGATTTATATTTCCTATATAATTTTGTTTCATAATTATTTCTCCTTTGTAATTGTTATTATACTTAAAAAATATTATTTTGTATAGAAATAAAGGAAAAAAGTATTGAAAAACTAAATTTTATTTGTTATAATTGTTTTGTCGCATGTAAATGGCGATGTAGCTCAGCTGGCTAGAGCGTCTGGTTCATACCCAGAAGGTCGTGGGTTCGATTCCCTCCGTCGCTACCAATATGATATTACTCAGGATTTCCTGAGTTTTTTTGTTTCCACGACCTTCTTTTACTTAGTTATATATAAAAGATAGGACTGTTTGATTGATTAATTGTATTGGTTGTTTGTGTTATGCTATTAGGGCTTTTTTCTACTGGTTGTGATGATGCAGGAGTTTCTTTTAGTGAATCGGCAATTTTAAAAATGGTTTTGGCATTGTTGACGATTGGTTTTATTTGATAGACAATTGGAATTGCTTGATTGATTACACCTAATGTTTTTTGTGTTCCTTCTAATAGTGATCCCCATTTTATTGTTTTTAAAGAAGATAAGCCCTTACTTAGTAGACTTATTTTTGGCGCAGTAGTCATCAGATAAGGGTTTGGATACATATCATCACCTCTTAATTTAATATATGTCAATCGTTTAAAAAAAGTTAATTAAAATATTTTCAAAAAAAGATATGTTATGTTATACTTATTAGAGAATAGGAGTGATGTGGGATGGGTTTTTTATCCAAGTTTGGAAAATCCGATAAAAATTTGAATCAATCTGCTACTGCTAATGATGCTGGTCAGATAAATAATGCAAATCAGGGTCTTCCTACTGATGTTCCTAAGAAAAAGAACTCTTTTTTTACTAAGAAGAAGAAAAAAGAAAAAGCAGAGGATTCTGCCCCTACGTTAGATGAGTTTTCTACTAATAATGTTCAGAAAAAGGAACAGAAAGCACCAGATAGACCATTAATAAAATATCGCTATGTCATAGTTAATGCCATGGGTAAAAAAGAAAATGGTACTTTCGAAGCAGAAAATGAGACGGAAGTTCGTAATTTCTTATTATCTCAGGATTATGAGGTTGTCTCTATTAAAGTTCGTTCGCCTTATGATATTGATATTAATGATCATGCTAAAATGAAAATTTCTGATTTGTCTTTTGCTTTAACACAGTTATCTACTTATATTAAGTCCGGAATTCCTTTAGTTGATGCTGTTAAAATTTTAGCTAAGCAGTCATCTAAACCAGCTTCTAAAAAGGCATTTCAAAGGTTAGTGTATGAATTGTTAAAAGGAGAAAGTTTATCTAATGCTATGATTAAACAGGAAACTGTTTTCCCTAAGTTATTAATTAATATGGTAAAAACTGCAGAGATGACTGGTGATTTGCCATCTATTTTGGATGATATGGCAGAGTATTATACTTCTATGGAGAGAACACGTAAACAGATGATTAGTGCCATGACTTATCCATGCGTAGTATTGACGGTTGCTTTTGCTGTTTTGATTTTTATGCTTACTTATTTAGTTCCACAGTTTGCATCTATGTTTGAAAGTAATGATGCAGAACTTCCTGCAATTACTTTAACGGTATTAGGGGCAAGTAATTTTATTAAAAAGAATTATATTATTTTAATTGTGGCAATTGTTACTATTGTAGTTGCTTTTGTTCTTTCTTATAAAAAGAATGTAAAATTTCGTACAGGAGTACAAACTATTTTAATGCATATTCCTGTTGTTAAAAGTATTATTATATATAATGAGGTTGCTAATTTTACTAAGACTTTTGCTTCTTTAATAAACCATGGTGTATTTATTACTGATAGTATGGAAATTTTATCTAAAATTACTAATAATGAAATTTATAAGAGGATTATTAATAAAACATTACATAACTTAGGTAAAGGAAATTCTATTTCTGAGTCATTTCGCGGTGAATGGGCGTTTCCTGTTGTTGCTTATGAAATGTTAGTTACAGGAGAGTCTACAGGACAACTTGGGGTTATGATGGAAAAAGTTGCTGACCATTTTCAAGCTTTACATAAAGCTGTTATTGATCAGTTAAAAAGTTTAATGGAACCATTGATGATTTGTGCATTAGCAGGAGTCGTTGGTATTATTCTATTATCAATTGTAGAACCAATGTTTTCTATTTATGGACAAATGCAGTAAGGAGGATAATTATGGATAGTTTATATTTAATTATCTTTTTTATTGTAGGATTATTTTTTGGAGGCCTTTATTCTGTTATTGGTACGAGATTAGCCGAAGATGATTATCATTTTTTTCCATATCATTGTTTGGAATGTTATCATAAATTAAGTTTTATAGATTCCATTCCTATCCTTTCTTATTTTTTATTAAAAGGAAAATGTCGATATTGTCATAAAAAAATTGATATTATGGAAATGTTAATGGAAATATTTACAGGAATTTTGTTTGCTGTTGCGTATTATAGTTTTGGTTTTTCTTATGAATTGCTTATTGCTTTGGGAATTATTTCACTACTTATTATTATTACAGTTAGCGATCTTAATTATTTAATTATTCCTGATGAAGTGTTGCTGTTTTTTATCTTTTATTTTATTATTATTCAATTTTTTGCTTCTGGTATTTTGGGAGCCTTTACACATATTTTGACTGGTATCTTTTTATTTTTATTGATGTATTTTATTATGTGGTGTGGAGAAAAAGTATTAAAAAAGGAAAGTTTAGGTGGAGGAGATGTAAAAATGATGTTCCTTTTTGGTCTTGTATTAGATCCTTTATTAGGAACAATTGCTATCTTTTTGGGAAGTGTTTTTGCTTTACCTATGTCTTTATTTTTACTATATAAAAATCGGGAAAAAGTGATTCCTTTTGGTCCGTTTTTATTAATAGCACTTACATTTTTATATTTTACAAAGATTTCTTCTCCAATGATTATTTCTTGGCTTCAATTTACTTAAAAGATTTTCTTTCTTTTTTTTTTTAGTTATTGTATGATAGAAAAAGGGGGAGTATATGAAAAATAGAACCATTTTACCTGCAGATACTTATATTGTTATTAATAAAACTGTACTTAATGATTCTGATAAAAAAATTATTAGTATGCTTTATCAACCAATTATAGGTTATACTGCTGTTTCTTTATATTTTACATTGTTAGATGATTTAGATAAGTTAGAGGTGATGAGTAGTGATTTAACACATCATCATTTAATGGCTACCATGCAATTAAGACTCGAAGATATTGTGATTGCTAGAGAAAAATTGGAAGCGTGTGGTCTTTTAAAAACTTATTATAAAACAGGTAATGTTAATCAATACGTTTACTTGATTTATTCTCCTTTGTCTGCTCATGAGTTTTTAACGCATCCGATATTGAATGTTGTATTGTTTAATAATTTAGGGAAAAAAGAGTATGAGAGGATTGTTAATTATTATAAAATTCCTCGTATTAATTTAAAAGATTATGAAGATATTACTTCTTCTTTTGATGAGGTATTTACTTCTGTTAGAGGAAATTCTTTTGAAGTTAATCAAGATATTACAAAAAGAGATACTAATAATATTTTATTAAGTAAAGGAATTGATTTTAATTTATTAATTTCTAGTATTCCTAGTAGTATGGTACATGAGAAATGTTTTTCTAAAGAGGTGAAAGAGTTTATTAATGCGCTTAGTTTTACCTATCAATTAGATACTCTTGCTATGCAAGGACTGGTTCGAGATGCTTTAAATGAAAAGGGAATGATTGATAAGACTCTTCTTAGAAAAAGTTGTCGTGAATATTATCAGTTTGAGCATAATGGTGATTTACCTACATTAATTTATAATAAACAACCAGATTATTTAAAGAAACCTGCTGGAGATCATTCTAAATGGGCTAAGATGGTTTATGCATTTGAAAATTTGACGCCTTATCAATTTTTAAAAGCTAAGTATAAGGGTGCAGAACCTACTGATCGTGATAAGAGGTTAATTGAAAATTTGTTAGTGGATCAAAAATTAAATCCTGGTGTTGTCAATGTATTGATTGCTTATGTTTTAAAGATTAATCATGAACAGTTAAAGAAGAGTTATGTAGAGGCTATTGCTGGGCAGTGGAAGAGATTAAATATAGAAACTGTAGAGGATGCTATGAGGATTGCCGAAAAAGAACATAAAAAGATAAAGAAGATTGTTGCTAAAGGTAATACTGTAAAGAAGACATCTACAAAGATTGATAATAGTTTACCTGTGTGGTTTGATCAGGATTTAAAGAATGAAGAGACTAGTAAAGAAGAAGCGGAAGAGTTAAATAAGATATTAGAGGAATTAGTGTAATTGCTAATTCTTTTTTTGCTTGTCAGTTGACATTTACCCTGGAGGGGGGGTATAATCTTATTAAGATATGTTAAGTAGGGTGTGTATGTATGATGATGAAGAATAAATCCGGTTTTACAATGATAGAATTACTCGCAACTATTACGATTCTTGGTATCTTAATGGCTGTTGCGATAGGTGCCGTTTCTTGGATTTTAGATTTAAATGAAAAAAGATATTATTCTACTTTAGAAAAAAATGTGGCTTTGGCGGCAGAATCTTATTATGCGAATCATAGAGCTTCTTTACCAAGTGCTATTGGTCAAAGTAGAAAATTACTATTAAAGACATTGGTAGAACAGAAATATTTACCTGATGTTTTAGATTATGGAAAAGGTGATTGTACTGCTTCTTTAGAGAGTTATGTAGTAGTAACGAAATATTCTAAGAAAGACTATCTTTATAATGTTTATTTTGATTGTCCAGCTTATAAGACTAGACAAGAAGATGCAATCAAAGACTTGTCTATTACTATTAATTTTGATTATGATGATAAAAAAGTAAAAGAGTCAAAAGTTAATATTAAGATTAATAGCACGGAAGATAATAAAATAGCTAGTTATGAGTATATTATTTATAAAGATGGACAAAATGTATATAATTCAGAAAATGTTTCAGCAGGATATGTAGATAATATTAATCGACAAGTAAAATTAAAAGATTATGTACCCGGTAATATCAGAATAGTAGTTACTGCTTATGATATGTATGGAAATAAAAAAACAAAAGAAAAAGAGGTAGCGATTTATAATAATGGCCTACCAGAGTGCGGAACAGAAAGTCCCGTATATAATAAGTGGACGAATGCCAAAGATGCTAAGCGAAAAGTAACGATAAAATGTGTTAACGGAGACATAACTTGTTTAAGACGAAATTATTCAGAGACCTTTACTAGTGATATGAAAACGGGTTACATTACTATTACTGGTACAAATAATAAAGAAAAGAAATGTCCGGTAGGGGTGTATATTGATAAAACACCACCTGTTTGTGGAAGTAATGATGGAAGTAAAGTATGGACAAATAAAAATAGAACAGTAAAGGTTCAGTGTTCGGATGCTACTAGTGGCTGTACTAAAGAAAATGGTTATAGTAAGACATTTAGTAAGACAACACAAGAAGGAAAGATAGAGATTAAAGATAATGCAGGAAATACAAAAGAGTGTGAAGTGGATGTTTATGTAGATAAAACTCCACCAAAATGTGTCGTAACAAAAGAAAATAACAGTTGGACAAATAAGGATGTTACAGTAGAGGTACAATGTACTGATGGAGAAAGTGGATGTAAGAAATCAACTTATAGCGAAGTAATAACTTCTACAACTAAAACTAAAAAAATTACTGTTTCAGATAATGTAGGAAATACCGCAACATGTACAGCAGATGCTTATGTAGATAAAACTGCACCAACATGTACTAGTAGTGGAGGTAGTAATAATTGGTCGACAAAGCCAGTAACAATAACGGGA
>CALVVW010000016.1 GCA_944364005.1 uncultured Bacilli bacterium
ATACTAAATATCTGCCACCTCGCTTTCTGAATTTAGAGTTGAGTTGTTTATAAGTACTAGTAAACAACCCCCCCCCCGATTCGTACAATTGTATATTTCATATATTCTCCTTTCCTAGTCCCAATAGAATAGGACTTCGCCATTTGCTTTGATGGCTTTATCATATATTTCAAGGCTTCCTTGACCTTTTGATAATGTTATTGCTCCTGTGTTTAAGCTATCGATTTTATCAGCAAAATCAACTTGGAATTCATAGCTTTTTTCATAATCAAAGTTTGTCCCACACTGAATACTGCCTGAATATGTATTTTCGCTTATAGTTGGGCTTAATGTTCCGCCGCTTATCCAAGTACTACTTCCCTTCTCACGATATTTCCATGACATTGTCAAAGTATTATTTGTTGCTCCAAAAGAGCCATTAAAGTAATTACCTGAATACGTTAGATTAACAGTACTCGATGTTTGATTTGCTCTTTTGAAATTCGCATTACATGTTAATTGAACATAATTAATCATTGTAGCTGTTTTTGTAATAGTAGTAGAATATCCACGCGAATCAGTCGCACTTACACTAAATGAGTTTTTGCTTGCATTCTGAATATCTAAATAACTACTAACAGATGATCCTTCAATACTTCTTGAAGTTATACTTGAACTATTTTTTGCTGTTGCACTTATGGTTACCCTCGCAGTAGATTTATATCTTATTAATTTAGAGCTATCATTAGTTAAGTCAACCGTAGTTTGATTTATATCTACAATTGTAGCATCTACAACTGGCTTACAATCTGTTTCATTACAACTTACAGTTATTGTTGTAGTTGTGCTTCCGACATTATTGTTTCCACTATATGTTGTACAGGTTATTGTACAAGTTCCACTTTTAGCATTTGGTATTTGTGTATAAAAGTTTGTAGGAATATCGAATGGAACAGAGCTATTCGCTGTTTTTGTTGCTATTGTTCCGCTTAAGCTTCCAAAAGAGTATTGAAGCGTATGAGTAAAGCTATCAGACTGTTTATTGATTGTAATAGTACTTGTTCCGCCAATTGTAGCATTTGTCGCTGAAACGCTACTTTTCCTTGCGATACTTGGCAATGTCCATGTAGCATTTACAGTACCGCCTGTAACAGATGAAGAAGATCCTTTCATATCAAATAATCCAGATAAGCTTAAAGTTAACTTACCCTCACTGTTATGCTCTACCTCATCTGTCCAAGTACCCAGGTCTACCAATTTACAGTTTCTGAAATCTATATTTTGAGTTCGATTAATAACATTGCTTCCGTTAACCTTTAATTGTGAAACTGCATTTCCATTGAGGTTATAAGCACCGACAATAGAACTTGTAGATTGTGCATAGTGATGTAACGTTATATTTGATTTGTTTGTTGCAGGATCTTGCCAATTTAATGTAGCATCTAAAAAGTAATTAACATATTTAGCTGTGTTATTTCCGCTAACCGTACCCTTAAATTGAGGCATTAACTACCACCTCCTATAAAAAAGCCAATTCCCTGACCATAAACTTCATCTTCAATATCTTCCCAGCGCCCGTTATTAGATGCTAACCATTTATTAAAAACAATAGAGTCTGTAAAAGTTATAGTTTTGTTAAGATATGGTGCTAATAGCGGATTAGCATCTACTAACTCTTGTGTTACATAACCACTAAAAAATTGAGTTTGGCTCGTAGCACCAGTCTTATCTTGTATTTCCATGCCATAAGCATTAAGTTGATTTTTTACTGGTGAATTAGTTTCGTCAATTTTCAGCCCTTCACTATTAAAAGTAAAATTATTTTCCGTTCTAACTTGAGATACTCCGTTTTCTTGAATATCTTCAGCAATATTAATTGCATATTCTGTTGATGTTTGAAGAGTTTCAACAGTATTCGCAACTTGATTAACACTATCATTTGTAGCATATCCATCAAATTTTCCATTTAACTCTTGGTAATTATTGTTAACTGTCGTATTTAAATTGTTAACTTCAGTAACAGTAGAACGTATTTCTGCTTTTTGTTTGTTAACTTCTATCTGGGTATTAGATAAAGCTTCTGTTAAAGAAACATCCTGTTTTGTTTTTATTTCTTGTTCTGTTAAAGCATTGCCATCTATTTTGCTATAAAACGTACCATCGTATTTAAAACTATGATTTAATGCATAAGTGTCAATATAATTTGTGTCGTCGATATAGGCTCTTATTTTATATCCTATTTTAATAAAAGGCTTACCATAATAAGTTATTATTGAAGCATCAGTATATTTAAGACCATTTAAACGATTAAATATTGCAGTAATAGCTTGTTGTCTAAGCTCTGCATTATATAAAATATAATCTTCGCTAATTATTACTGAATGTTCTCCATTCTCTAAAATACTTTCTGCATCAGATTTTGATACATTCTCGTCGTCTATTTGACTATTTTTTATTACAACATTATTAATTGGTCCATATTGAATTTTTCCACCAGTTAATTCAGAATAATCATTTTTTTGAAAAGTATAATCTGGTTCAGAACTCTGGCTTAGCCAACATAATTCTATTTGGTTATTATCTACATTAATCTCTATCCATGAACAAGCTATTTTTGAAATGGTTTGTAAAACAGTCCTGTTTTTTTCTCCATTTGTAAAAGGATTAGCACTAATTGGAATGTCACTATTTAAAAAAGCTGTTTCTTTTTTTGTTAAATTCAAGTTTAAAACTGAACACACATCTTCATATAAATCCGCTAAAGTTCTAGTGATTAAATTGCCTTCATTATCTGTTTCTTCATAATCTATACTACATACATAAGGTTTATCTAAATTAGTATATAAATCATCATAAGCTGTAATGGATTGCATATTAATTGTTTGTTCATTCTCTGGTCTTTCAATAACATAATTACCTAAATTAATATATTCTGTAGTATTATTAGCAAATTTTACCCCAACTTGTGCTTGCATTTCTTTATCAACTAAATCTATATTTTCAGGAGTAGCAATAAAGTTAGCATTAAGTTTCTTTACTACTACTGAGCCAATAATGTTGCCATCAATATAACATCCGCTATTAATTGAAAAGCTTTGTAAATTATCGCTATTACTTATTGTATTTCCATCAACAATAATTTTTCCTAAACGATTAGCATTAGCTCTGTTTTTACATTCATTAATAAAATTAGTACTTGCCATAATTTCACCTACAATTCTATAATTGCCTGTGAAACTGGGTTATAAAGTTCAACAAGCCCATCTGGCGTATTATAAGGAAGCATTGATTGCGCTGACCTGTCGCCTCTGTAACACGATATAGTTTGCCATTGATTTATAAATGGGTTTAAAAAATCTACTGTAAGTGTTGGAGCCTTTACTATTTCTGCAAAAAAATCCACTACTTCATATTGTGTCAATGGTCTTGTAACTAAATCTAACCTGTATTTAGTAGATACTACGTTGAGCACCATAGTGCCATCTGCATTCGTAACATCTCTACCACTATTTTTAGACACATCATACCAGCCAACAACCGATTGATTGCTTAAATATTTAGAAATATCAACTCCATTTAATTTTACTTTTGATATTACTAAAGCTGGGCTGGCTAAAATATATTTGAACCCATTACTGGTAAATTCTTTAATCATACAGTTTCACCATCTTTCGTTCCCTTAGAAAGAAAGTGCTACACTACCTTGTTGGCATAATAAACGGAAAAGTTCCTGTTTGCTTAATTTTTTGATTTACTCTATCAACAACTGTTCCTTCATCAGTATGCACATGAACATCTATTTCATTAGTTTGACCGCCAAATTGACTCATTCCAGCAACAATTGCACTATACATAACACTTGCCAATTGTGATTGATTTAATACCTCTGTTCTGCCATTTATATGTCCAACTATTTCTGGTCCATGTTCTCCTGCAATGAAAGCAGTTCCATGAGGAGGAGCTCCACCATTAGCATATTGCGAAATATTATGCCATGAGCCACCATAATACGCGCCACCTTTTGCATTTCTTCTAGTCCCAGTACTACCAAACCAGTCACTAAGAGTTCCCTTGCTAGAATCAATAAATTTTTTTAATTGTTTCTCTGCTTGTGATGTATCAGCATTAAATTTAATAGTTGGATTAATTTGATTAATTCCTTTTTGTAATTCACTGCTAATAGAATATCCTTTAGAGTACATCTTATCAACTACTTCTTGTTGGACATCATCATCTAAATTAGCAAACGCTTCCAAAAACTTTTTTTCTGATTGTGTTGCTAAAGTTCCCCAAGCTTCAACTATCTCAGGAGTTAAACTTTCTATAGTTGAACTTTGTTTTTGTAAAGAATTGACAACTGCATCATACATTGAATAAGTAGAATCATTAACTTCTCCTGCTTGCTCAGCATAGGTATCTCCAAATGCTTTAAAAGTTTCTAATTGTTGAGATAAAGATGAACCCGAATTAGAAGCAAAATCAGCAACTGCTTGTTCAATTTTATCCATATCACCTGAAATACTTGCTTCCATTAACTGTTCATAATTAACAATTGTCATAACATTGTTAGTCCAATTATCACGAGCGGCATCTAAAGCTTCTCTAGTATTTCTTAATGCATTATTAACCTCTTTATTTGTAGCCCAAGCAGTTTCAACTGTTAAATCATTGCCATCTAAAACTCTTTGAATAAATTCATCATAACTTCCATAATAGTCTTTTGCAGATTCATACGATTCTTTATAAACTTTATCAAATTCTTCTTGAGCTTTTTTAACATCTTTTATAGCTTTCTTATATTTTTGATAGCTTTCTGCTTGTTCTTCAACTGCTTTGGCATATTTCTCTTTATTAGCATCTAATAGGATTTCTGTTTTTTTGGCTTCGATAACATCTCGAATAGATTGTATTATTTCATCGTTAGATTTAATTAATTTTCCATTTTGATAAATTTGCCCATTAATCAATTCATATTCTGTACCATAAGCATTATTAACTTCATTTAATATATAATTCACTCTATCTTCGTAACTGCTTTTAACTCGACCATTAGCATCAATTAGTGTCTCTAATTCTTCAACATACATTTCTGTTTGACCTAATGCGGCAAATTGCTTCTCTGCACTTTCATCAATAGAAGCATAATAATCGCTTATTTCTTGACAATAATCTTGTATTTCCTGAGAAGATTCATTAATTTTATTTAAAATTTTATCTTGTTCATCTTCTATGCCAGTTAAATATCCAATTAAAGTCGATACAGCGCCTGCAGCTCCACCAATTGCTGCACCCCATAAGCCGAATTGAGAACCTATTAATGCGCCACTCGCAGCACTAGTTGCTAATGATCCTGCAAGATTAGCCCAAACACCAGCTCCCATTTTACCAGTTTCATTAAATTTTTCAGACGCATCACGAGCTAACCCAAATCCTATTACTAGGCCTGTTGCTCCAACAAGCATAGTTTTTATTCTATCCATGGCAGTCAAATTGTCTTTCCATGCTTGAGTTCCTCTTTTAACTCCTTCTGTTAATTTATTGATTCCAGTTAAACCTTTTGCTCCTGCTGCAGTTGTAAATAGAGAAATATTTTGAACTAAATCAGACATTGGTGATAACAAATTTTTTACAGCTTTAAATAATCCAGATGAGCCCAGTACTGATGTTAATTTTTTTACTCCACTAAACAATTTACTGACTACAGCTACTATTCCTAAACCAACAAAAATTTTTCCTTGTGTATTTAGTTTTTTAAACCAATTCCAAAAATTACTTAATGTTTTATCTATTCCTTCATATTTAAAACTCACTTCACCTGTAAGTGGGTCAATTTCTTTTGTGAAGCCTAACCATTCCATAATGCTATCTCTTATTTGAGCAGCTTTCATTCTGACACCTTCCATACCATTATCATAGCCTTCAATAGCATCTAACAATCTTTGGTCAATTCCACCAACTAAATTAGAACCGTCATTTCCAGAATTTTTATTTTCATTAATATTATTGGTTTGGTCAAAACCTAACGTTTGTCTTTTTAATTCTTTTACAGACTCCGTTGCCGAATCTGCACTATCTGCTATTCCTGCATAAGCATCTTCGTTACTAGCAATACCAGAGTTATAATCTCTAAGTTCTATTCCAAACATATCTGCTATCGCTTTTGATATTTCTTTAATTACCATTAGAAAAGCATTAAAATAAGGTAATGCATTAGCAAAAGCACCCATAAATAAACTTGAAATTGCAACTTTTGTTTCCACCAATTGTTGTCTAAAAACTTTTAATTGGTTACTAGGTGATTCAATTGTATTTGCTAAATCGCCCATTGCAATTTGACCTTGTTTTAAAGTTGCAATATATCTAAGAATTTCTTTTTCAGCTTGAGTCATTTGTTTAACTGTTCTATCATCAATTCCTAGAGATTCTAAAATAGGTTGTAACGTTTGTTGAGTAACGTCAATACCATAACTTCTTAAAGGCTTGGTTTGACCAGCATAAACACCAGCTCTAAGTGCTTCTGCTACATCAGTTTCCTTTTTATTATATAAAGAAGCTAAATCGTATGCCATCTTAGTCATTGTTTCAGACATTATTGCTGAATATTCTTCTGGAACGCCAACAGATTCACCCATTGATTGGAAAATACCTTGCATGTAAAATGTTTGTGTCTTATTAGTTCCAAAAGCTTCATTTAATTTATACTGAAATTGGATTGCTTCTTTACCTAATTTAGAGAAAGTCTGAACTCCATTTTTTTCTACATTATCAAATACAACATTAAATAAGTTTAATTGTTCTGTATAATTTACTGCTTCATCCATCCAATTTAAAAAAGCATTTGTTAATCTTTTAACTCCTAAATAAGCGCCAGTTAAAGATAAAGCTTTACCTAATTTGTTTGCATTATCAGTTGCCTTTTTAGTAGAATCACTTAAACTATTAATGTCCTTAACTGTGTTTTTTACTGTGCCACTTTTTAGTTTATTATCTATATTAGTAACACTTTTTTCTATTCCAGTAAGTTTGGTTATAAGTGTGTTTAAAGAGGTCAAAGCTTCTTGCGATTTTTCTTTTATTTGGAGCTCTAACGTTTGTGAATTGTTCATTTTTCACCTACTTTCTTGGTTATCCCTCAAAAGTAAATGCTACACTATTTTATTTTCTAATTCTTTGCCCTTTATAGCCTGAACTTGTGCTATCCTTCCCTTAATTTTAGCAACTAATTGTTCTTGTTGTGTTTTCTTATCATCAATTGCAGTTTCATTAATGCCATGCGGTAGATTTGGATATGAAAGCTTATTTTTACCAAAAGAATTATTTAGTGCAATTGACACTGCTTCATAAAAATATGCACCTTGTAACCATGCATTAGCATTAAATCTTTCTTGTTCGTCAAGAATTTTATTATAATAAGAAAAACGGTATGCCCAGAATAAGTCAGGGCTATCTTCCCAAAACTCTTTCACAGACATACCGTATGTTATCGCCATTGGCAACAAATCATAAAAATAATCTGTTAAATTTTTATATTTTTTGCCTTCTTCTAATTGTTTGTTGTTTTCTGTTTGTTCTCCTCTAAGTCGATATCGGCTAGGGCACTGAGAAAAGAATTGTACTCGTCAATTGCAAATTTAACAATATTACCTGGTTTTTCACCACTTGATTGATATGTTTCCATTAACTTAATTGCTAAATTAGGATTCACATCTTTATGATTAGCTCTAAATAAGCTTATCCATAATAATTCATAACAAGTTACTGGTTTTCTTCCTAAATCATCAAGAGAAAAACCGTTTGCTTCTAACCATTTAATAGATTCTCTATTCATTGCAAGCGTATATTCTTTATCACCAATTTTAATATTTTTTTCATTCATTGTTCTTCCCTACTTTCTATTTTTAAGCTGTTGCAATTAAAGCAGTAACTTCTTCAGCACTTTTATATGCTGGAGCAACACTTGGTACTGTATGTAAAGTACACTCAATAATACCACCAACAGATACTTCATTGACCCAAGTTTGAAGTGTTCCTTTGTACTCGAAACCTGTTCCATCTGGTAATTTAATTAAAATATCTTTTTGAGTATTATCACAAACTTCGTTTACTGCTTCCAAATTAGCTTCTGAGTAATTATAAGTAAAGTCCATTTCACCAGTATCAGGTCTATCAGCGACATACACTTTAACTGGATCACTTGAAGTCGTTGATTCTACTGTACCACCAGCTTGACCAGTTGCTGGCATACCTTTTACTGCCACCAAAGTAGCTTTACTATAAGTTTCTTCTGTCGTTTCTTTAACTCTTAATTCGATACCTAAATCTAACATTTATTTCACCTCTCATTGTAATTCCCTTACAAATTGAAGTGCTACTTTGCAAATTGGATTGTATAAGATGACAATCGACATCGATGCTTAAGTTTAATGTCTTAGCAGACTCTAGGCATTTGTTCTACCTAGGATAAATAACTAATTTATCTAACCCATACTTTGTATCTACAACACCCGATATTTGAATACGGTTTCTATGTACATTTGAATCAATATTCTCAACATTCAATTCTTTATTTATTGTTACTCTATAATTTTTAACAAAGAATTCAACAATTTTCTCTGTAACTTCATTACAAATTGTTTCACCTGATATTTTTTTATCATCAACAGTTTTATCAATTGAGTACACGTTAATATCTATACCAAAATCATAAGTTTGTTCTCCATAGCTTAAATTATTAAAATGATTAACAACTGGTAATAATTTAGTTGGGACTATTGGAAATTTTTTACTTTGATTGGTATATTTTTTAGTAACTATTGGGTGATATATAGAATTAGTTTCAACATACTTTTTCATTAATGGATAAATAGTATTGTAATATAAATCTTCAACTATCAATATAAATCACCTACAGTCTTTTGTAATTCAATTTCAACTATACTTCCAATTTCATTTTTAATATCATTAAAAGCACTATAGAACATATGCCTACTTGGAAGCCCTTTTGTCCACCCATAAGTACCATCATCTTTTGGATATTTCCAACCTTTTTCGCCATGTTTATTTACGTCATATTTCCAGTTTTTAAATGAACCATCTGGACTAGGATGAGGATTATTAGAGCCAACAATACCTGTTCCCATTTCATTAAAGATAAGAACTACATCATTTGTCCAAACTTTTCCTGTTTTAGTATTTTCATCATAACTCCAATGAATTTCGCTTGTATGATTAGAAATACCATTAGCATAGCAATATTCTAAAACTTTGTTATACATCAATTGAGTAGCGTATTTAACAGAATTATCTATTCCTTTTGCATAAGCCTCTTTATATTTATTTAGAAACTTTTTTGCTTCTTCTAGGCTTTGTTTTGATAATTCCATCGTCAGAATTGTCTTCATTTAATTCCTCTACTAATTCACTTGTAGAAATGTCAAGTCCACTCATTTTTTCTTTGAATGTTTTAACTTTATTTTCAACAAGTTTATAACCTGCTTTTAAATAAGAATCTCTTGTCTTTTCATCAAAAACTACAAGACCATTTGTAAATTTATACATAGATCCGCCTACTTTCCTGTAAGTCTTTCAAAATATATTATAATGACTGCATTTCCATCTCTTGGAGGTAATAATCTATAATTGGCATTATCGCCATTATTGATTTCCCCTGAAGGGCTTGCGCCATCTAAATATGCAACATCAAACTCTTTAAATTTCCCTTGATAGGAAATCGGAATTACTGCTTTTTTCATTATTTTAGCATTTTCGCCAAATTCTGCTATTTCAGATTCTGTATTAACTGGTTGATAATTGAATTTATATGGCAGTTCATTTGGTTTATCAAAGATTTCGATTTCATTTCCATCTGCATCATAATCTACGCCAATTTTACTTGCTATATAAATGTCTTTTTTCCAGTCAATTGGATTAGCATTAATTTCAGTTATCATTCTGGAACTCCTGCCTTAGGAACTAATTCATTTAACAGTTCAGATGAAATTAATCCTGTTAAAAAAGTTACAGACAATCCATTTTCAGAATAAGAAGCAACATTAGTTGTTCCCATCTTTTTATAGAGTTCAATTGCACATCTTACTTGCCAATTAGCAAGCCTTTTATTTTTTATATCTAAAGATTGTTCTTCATTATTAAATGGATAAAGTGTATTTAGAGCCACAACTTCCGCATCATTTAGTTTATCAATAAACAAATCATCTTTTGACTCATCAGTTGCATCTCCTAAAATTTCTAATCGCATTTTCGTAAGTTGTTCTTCTTGACTCATAAATACACTTCCTTCCTATTATTAAGCAGATACTTCTTTAGTGTTTACTGGTTCATCAGTCGTATTAATAACGTTTACATCAATTGCGTCTACTGGTGCAGTAAATGTAGTTGATAATCCAGTAATTTTTCCGTGGAACCATTCAGGCCCATGGTCTAGACCAATTTGTCCAAAAATTTGATATTTTTCTCCAGCACCTGTTTTTGCTAATTGTTCTAAGAAGAAATTACCTTTTTCTGGAACTGGTTGTTCTACTGGTCCAATAACATCAAAGTTAAATAAGAATGCTGTACCACTTGGAATAAATTCACCTAACACGATTCTAATGATTCCTAATGGTAATAATAGTTCTCTTATTTGAATACCATAGGCACTCATATATGGGTCTCCCATTTTAACACCTTTCTTAATTGCATCAGCATTAAGTTGATTTAAACTAGTAGTATCAACCCATAATACTAAGTTACTAATGCCGCCTTGAGAATTATAAATTTTTTGCATTACATCATTTACCAACCAAATGTTTAATGGAGCACCTGCAGCAGCAACAACATTGGTAGTAATTGCTTCATTCATACCTCTTGTTTTGTTTACTGTTGCATCAGTAGTAGCTTTATTATAAGTACCTTGAATGAATGTTTTTTCAATACTCCTTTTAATTTTATCCATTTTTTGAGCAACTTGAAAACTTAATTCATCTTGTGGATTAGCAACTTGTCCAGCAATATTAACACCGCTTAAAGTTGCCATATTAGACATTTTTGCATAACTAATCGCAACTGCTTCCATAAAGATTTGAGTAACATTTGATAATTGACTTCTTGTTACAAATGTAGCAGTTGGAGCAGTTAATGATGCTGTTTCACTAATACTAGGAATCGCACCTTCTTCGCTAGTATAATATTGTCCTGTTACGAACTCCACCGAATTTGTATATTTCACTTTTCCGCTAATAGCATTTAAAAATGGAGTTTTAGTATTAGCTTTATTATAAAGTATACCAGAGTAATTAGGACAACTAAAACTTTGTGCTGTTTCTGTACCTGTCATTATTTTCACCTCATTAATTTTCTATTCCCTTTAATTTTTAATGAAGTGCTACATTTTAAATAGTGATATTTCCTTGTTTTTGTTCTTCATTGTACATTTCAGTAATTAGTTGAGTTTGAAGTACTGTATCTTTGTTTTCTATAGCTTTTTGATAAGCCTCTTTTAATTGATCCATTCTACTAACAGTTGAAGAACTATCTACACCACCAATAGGTTTTGGAGTGTTATTTAGTAAATTGGTAGTCGTTTGTTTTTCTGTTTGATCTTTAGTTTTATTTAATAAAGAAATAAAATTGTTTGCTAATTTAACAGATTTTTCGTAATCTTCACTTATAATATTTTCCAAAGTTTCCTTCAGTTCTGTATCATCATCATTAATTTTAATTCCATTATCAAGCAATAACCCTTTTACCGCTAATTCACTTCTCATTTTAGCATTTTCAACTTTTTGTTTTTCAAAGGCTTCCCTTTCGGCTTTTACTTTTTCTTCATCTGTCATTTTAGACTTCTTAAACTCTTCATATTCATTACTTAATGTAACATAACTATTTTCTGTGTTTTTTAGTTTAGTGCTTAAATCGTTGTATTTATCTTTTGGAATAACCAACGTCGCCAAACCTTTTGCGATAGCATCAACTCGTTCTTCATTCGTAGTTAATGTTTCGTCATTTAACACTTGTTCAATAGTTTCTCTCATATCGTTCCTTCCCACACTATACGTTTTTATAGTTGTTCGTGCAACTAATTGTGTGTCATAGATTTTATGCTCTCTATGATGAGCAGATTTAACAATAATGGTGCCAAAAGTAGGCTTTGCTCCCACGACCTTGTCCTTACAAGAGACTTGCTCTACTAACTGAGCTATTTTGGCATAATAATGCTATTTATAAGCACTATATTAACGATATAATGGATTACTACGCCCGCCCGTTCAGCACTGATAACCATTTCAGCTTACTAGATTGTCCAGTTTTTTATATATCGTCAATACACTACCTATAAAGTAGTGTTTGTTTCATTTTGATTACTATTAATAGTTTCATTTATTTTTTCGCTAGTTTTGCTAATAAATAATTTAATCCAATTTTCAACTCCGCCATAAAAATCCATTGATTTATTAAATGCCTCATTAGTATCACTATATAATCCACTAGTAGTCATTGCAACATCTGGAGCAATACCACTCTGAATTTGATTCATTAAGCCCTGTGACTTAACTAGGAAATTATCTGATTTATTTCTTGTAAATTTTTGCTCCACATTTTTAATAGTTAAATTTTTAATTTCACTATTTGGATCAAGTTTACATATTTTTAAAATTAATTTTAATTCTTCTTTTGAACATTCTTTAAAGAAAGCTTCATCTTGCTTAGCTCTTTCATCTGCCATTGTCCATCCTTCGCCAAGTAATCTAGCTTGAGCAGTATCTCCACCACTTACTTTATCGCTATTTTTAGGTATTCCTACGATGTTTAAAGCAGTATTAAATAGTCTATCATGCAACACTTTAGTGTTAGAATGTTCTAATGTATTAGTTAGTTGCTTTACATCAGCTGGTCGCGACGGATCAGAAGTATTTAGTTGTACAGCTCCCATAGCAAGTATTTTTTGGTAAGTTTCAGCATCCACTTCATTATTAATAAATACTAATATGCTTTGAACAAATTGTTCTAATCCATCTAAATCATTAGATGATATTCTGTTTAGAGCATTTAAGATACTCATTACGACTTCAATGATGCCTAATCTCGACTTGTTCAAATAATATTCAAAGATTGGTATAATTCCTAAAATATGATTTTGAACAAATTGAACTTTAAACGCAAAAGTTAAACTACCACTTTCAAAAGAGTAAAAGGAATCTTTAGTATAAATACTTCCTTTAATAGACATGTCTTTTATTCCTCTTGAATAAGTACAAGCAAAAAGCTTTTTATGTGGCAAATAACTAGAATAAACACAGAACGTTGTTTTACTATCTAAGTTTTCTATTTCAAATGGACTATCTTCGGTAATATTTGGAAGTATTAACCTATGGCCAATTCCAAACTTATATAAATCTTCTGCTAAAATTGTATCTTTAGTGTACTTTCCTTCAGCTAACATATAACTGTTTAAAGTACTAACTTCTTCATTTGCTACATCTCCTCTTTGAACATATTGAATAGGTTCTCCAAAAACATAGCTTTTTTTAAATTCTGTAATGAAATAGGCATTATTTTCAACAACTATATTATTGATAGTAGGTCTTACATCTTTTGTTTTATTCCATATTGGTTGATATCCCTTATAATATTTTTCTAAGTAATCAATTTCACTTGAATTCATTAAATGAACACTAAATACATCATTTAAAATTTTGGTGATATTTTCGGCATTCATATCCTCTTCTTTATAATCTGCATAAATAACCTTTCTTCCAAAAGTATATAACTCTTGTGGGCCTATTTTATTTGTCTCTAAAGTTTCTACTGGTCTCTCTGGTATAGTTGTATTTTCTTCTAATTCTGTTTTAGATATTTCTTCAGTTTCCATTTTATCACCACTTTTCATTATTCGGGTTAGTCCCCAAACAATAAATGTGGGAACACAACAATAAAAATAAATTCTTACGGTTATGCTCCCGTGTAGCACTTGAGTAATCCCTAAGGGAAAAACTGATTACTCGCTTACACTTATAACCTAAATATAAAGAAAAATAAAGTTTTGAAGTATAAAACTACAACAAATATTGGTTTTAAAATGGCCTTTTTATTGGCTTAGGTTTGCTAAACATACTTTTACCAGTAATTACTTCACTTGCATATAGCGACGCTCCATCAGGGCCGTCATCAAATTTATTAGGATAATCAAACGAATATTTAGTTATGTTATCCATTAATCTGCCAATATCTGTATTTGCTTTAACAATAGATTTATCTTTAAAAATAATTAAAGTCAAAATAGTCCATAAATTATCTTTAATTCTTGTTTCTTTTTTCTTTGTATTATATTTTTCAACAATCCTACACCAAAATATTCCTTTAGCTTTTAAACGGTCATCTAGCAAAGTTTTTAAAGATTCATCGGTATTATTTTCAATTACTAATAAAGTTATCTTATGCAATATTATTTTGTTAATTATATCATCATATAAACTTTGCATAGGTTTTTTGCTAAAAATAGCATCCCAAAGATAGTGCTTTCCTTTCGTATCTGGCTTACATATGAACATATTAAGATTATCTTTACCTTTCCTTTTCGTATCTATTACTGCCATACAATAAGGAGCCAAATTCTCTGGTAGTTCAACATAAGTTTGCAAATTTTCCCATGCTAATTCACGTCCAGTCGGAGCAATTGGATCTTGCTGATAAACACAGCTGAATAAGAATGGATCTGTTGTTTCTTCAAGTTGCTCTGCTATAACTTGAGGATACACTTCTTCACAAGTTGTTTTGTGATTTTTATCGAGCATAGGAACACGTATAACAATTGTTGATTTATCTTCACTTTCCATAACATACGGATTATCAGTTGATAATAATTCTGATATTTTGTTTCTATCTTCAATTACTCTATTTAAAATATCTTCTGGAGTCCATTGTGTACCAACAAAAATAAATTTGCACTTTTGACCATCACGTCTGTTCCACCACTCAGTTAGCCATTTATCATATAAACTTTTATGTATACTTGAATTGTTTGCTTCTTCAGCGCCTTTTGTCATATCATCAAATATAATTGCAAAGGATGCTCTTTCACCAGTAGTTGATCCACTTCTTGTACGCGCTATATGATTTGACTTTGGTACATTTGCGTTTTTTATCTTCCAGTCGGATTCTCTTTCGACTTCAAATGGTTTGCCATTATATAACTTAAATAAAGGAAATATTTCAGCAAATTCAGAACTAGATATGATTCCCTTAACAGTTCTACTAAAGCCAAGTACCAATTCATCGGAATATGACATTCTTATTACTGAATTATTAATACTTAATCCATATCCCCAAGCTGTAAACATAGTTGCTAAATATGACTTACCCATTGACGGGGGATAAGAAACAATTAAGTATTGTAGTTTATCGTCAAAAGCTATTCTATTTAATGCATCAACATATGGTTTAAGAACAGCTCTACGATTAGCTAATACTTTTTTAGGCAAATTCCATTCCATATAATCTACAAAGCATTCAAAATCTCTTCTTGCACAAAAACAGTACGCTTTTTTGTAACATTCAAAAAAAGAAGACATATTTTCTATAGAACTATCTTCAATTAATTTTTCTAATATAGGTATTAATTCATCTTTCCCTAATTTTACACTTAATAGTTCATTTTCTTTATATATTTCTTCTAATATATTTAAAGCACTTTCACACCATGATATTTTATCTCTTTCTTTAATCTTTTTTGCTTTTAAAACTAATAAAATATCATTAAAAGTTTGTTCTAAACTAGCTTTTTCTTTTTTTATTTCTATTTTATCGCCAATATTATAACTCATCTTTCGTTCTCCTAATTCCCCTTAGGAGAAGTGCTACATCACATTAATATAAGATAGTAAACGTAAGATCTCTTACCAATATTCCATCAAGAGAAAATTCAACAACATAATTTTCTCTATGAAAAGAAAGAAATTCATTATTCAATTTAATTTGCCCAGTACATCTGTATCAAGTAAGAAACTTGAAATGTCAGATATTTCAAAATCATCTAAAAAAATAAGTTTAGTCAAAAAATTATTATAAATACAAAGGATTATTCTACCTTTATAAATAATTTTATCTTGATATAAAAGGTCTCCTTGGGCAATTCTAGTTTCTTTATATCCACAAAAATATTCCTTACATTCATAACCAATAATGCCAATTATTTTAAGTTCAAACACTATTCCTCTAAACCAGCCTTATATTCTTTTTCTTCTTTTACAGTTGCTTTTTTTACATAGCCTTTTTTTATTCTTTCTTCGGCCAATTCATCATCACATTCAAAAATATCGCCATAAAATCTTTTTACTTGTTCTTCAATTTTATCCGAAGTAGTTTTATCTCTAAAATAATTATATTTAGAATCTTTATAAATTGCTTTAACTATCATATTTTATCTCTCTTTCTATTTTTCTGGCATTGTAAGCATTATAGGTAAACCCTTAGCATGTAATTCAAAAATTCGTTCATCAAGTTCTTTTTTTACTTCAAGCGTTCTCTCATCGGTATCGTACTTAGCAATTACCATATTATTATCCGTTATAATAACATTTTGTAAATTTGTTTCGTCAAAGTATTCTACTTTAACTTCCAATTTATCAGCAATTTTCTTTACCAACTCTCTTTTTGGTACTTCCTCATTTGCCAAAATACGTTCAATATTTCTTCGATAACTATTACCTAATTTTTCAATTAACTCATCAAGAGTCATTTTAGACTCATACAATAGCTGTGATAATTTATCCCCTATTAGTCCAGTTGATCGTCTTTCTCCTATCCCAATATACTTACAAAACCCTGTGAATTTTCCATCTTGACTTTTAATTAAAATATTATTCATTTTTTATACCTTCTTTCTTAATATTTCTAATTATTGTTTCAACAATATCGTTTCTTCTAACCAAATGGTCAGAATTAATGTTCATCGTTAATACTTCGCCTGGTCTAAATCGAAATGTAATATCTAAGCTACAATTGTATTTATTAAGCAAATTTAATAAATCTTCTTTGTAGTTATCTAAAGCATCCTTGCAACTCTCTAACATATAATTAAATTCTTCTTTCTTCATTTTAACCCTTTCCAAATATTTCAACTAATAAAGCAAAGATTATTGCACAAGCTAATCCTTGCCAAAAAGTCCATATCATTTCCAAACTAAATGCCCATATAATAAAATTTCCTATTCCCCAAAAAATTAATCCACCTATTCCCAAAACGAAGCAAATTAAAGCAATGATTAGAAAAATTGTTAATAGAACACCTAAACAACCTAAAACCATGATTTTTTTCCTTTCATTTTAATTCTCTTACCTTTCTTATAATTTCATTTAATTCTTTTTTTCCTTCTTTAGTTGTTGGTGAAGATACCATGCTAACTAACGTTCCAAAAGGCAAGTTTAATGCTTTTTCTACTTTAACTAGCCATTTTGGCCGTATATCATGACTACCATTTAGATAATTGCTAATGTTTTGTTTGGTAGTTCTTGCATCACCTAATTGTTCTTCAATTTTATTGATCTCTTTAAGAAGTTTAGATCTTGTCCAATTTTTCTTTTTTAAAATCAAGTTAATATATTCTTTTACATTAAGCATTCTTTTCTCCTTTTATCACTACTATTGACCTAGATTTACCATTAGTTGTTCTAATATATCCTTTTTTTTCTAAAATCAAGAGTTTTTCAAAAACTGCTTTATTATCACTTTTTAACAATTCAGCAAGTTCTCTAATAGTTGGGCTATAACCATGCTTATTTATAAACCATTCTATACACTCTAGAACTTGTAACTGTTTAATTGTTATTTTCTTCATTTACTTCTCCTATTACCCAAAGCAGAGTTTCCAATTCATTACGTTGCTTTACTTTGTGCTTGGTTAAATACTCAATACGTTTTTTTATATCATCCACACTTTTCATTCCTTGAAAAGACTGCCAAAATGCAAATAACATTTTATATTGACTATAAGCATCGTATAGAGGATATAAGTTATTTTTTATTTCTTTTTCTCTCAATTTACATCACTCCATAATATTTCCTCTTTAAAATCACCTTTTTTTATTTTTTCTAAGTAAAAGTAAATTTTAGAAGTAGATAATAATTTCTTTTTTTCATCCAAAAAATTTATTGCATCATTAATAACATATTTATATCCAACAATCTTGTCTTGAGCTATAATCTTATATATTAAAACGCTAAGATCATAAGCAGAAATCAATCCTGTTTTCTTTCCGAGTTTTATAAAATTGAGAATTTTTTTATTAGTTATAACTTCGCCAGTGAAAAAATCAACATAATTTTCTCCATCACAAGCGCATAATGGCATTGTCATTCCTTTTTCAACTAAATATGTATACTTCACTTTTTGTCCCATTCTTCCACCTCATCCCTTAAAGCAGAAAGCTTAAATTCTTCATAGAGTGATAAATAAATTTTTCTACCACGCATACATACATAAGGATTTACTACTAAAAAAGTTTTCTTTTGCTTTTTGTCTCGCACTTTATGAATAACATCTTCCTCCAGTAACCCTTTTAATTGCCTTTTAGCAGTAGAATTACTTACGTCACATATCTCTGCAATATCTTTAACTTGTACATTTTTACCATTACGATAAGAAAGAATATTGTCCATATAGCCAAGATAATAAATTAATTTATTTATAATCGGATATTTTGTAGCTACCCTAGCCCAACAAACTGGATTAACCTTAACAAACTTATATTTTATATCAGTAGTATCAGATAAATATTGAAGAACACCTTTTTTTAAAACCTTATCCCCTTCACTTAGTTTTACATATTTATCTTTCGATTCAATCTTATCTACTATTTTCCCATTTTCATCAACTACATACAACTCTTTATTCATTTTTCACCTCATGAAGCATAATTACAACAATCTTTTGTTACTTTTTGAAACTTTTAGCTCATGTAAGAACCTTTTATTTTTTTATAAAGGCTTTAATTTGAGCTTTTTTTAAAAGCAATCAATCCTAGTTTCCAAAAGGCTTAAAACACCATTTTGATATCCAATTTGTCCGTACCTTCTTTCTGTAACATCCTTATAAGAGTAATTATATATATAATATCGACACTAACGTCACTTGTCATTATTGTCAATCTATCACATCAGTTACTCGGTTTTCACTAGGAAATAAATAATTTTATTAAATAATGTCACTTTTATTATATTGTGTATGGTTGAGAGGGTAAGATAAGCCCCTATACGCCTTTAAAAAATAGGGATCGGGGTGGTGTAAAGTTATAATCGTTCGTTTATATACCACTTAAAAACTTATATTTATTAACATATATATTAATGACAACATTGCCATCACTGAACCGTATTAAACATCCTAAATTAAATAATTTTATATTAAACAAAGTCAAAAATGTAGCCTATTTTAGGTTATAAAGATAAATGATGTTTTGTTACTCCCCCCCTATAATTCAACTTTATCTAATTATGTATAATTCGGCGATATTTTGCACCAGCAAAAAGCAGTAATTTATTAATAAAAAATAGTATAAAAGTATTGACTTTTATACTATTTAGTGCTATAATTAATATGTAAGATGAAATAAAAAAGTCTTACAAAAGTGGAAAGCAAAAGAGGTTTTAGTTAAATAGTTTATAATTGGGTTTTGGTTATAAATGAAAGGAGTTATAAAATGAAAACTAAAAGACTAAGACTAAAAAGAAAATGGCTAATAGTTGTTACTGTTGTAATGACGCTATGCAGTTTAGAAATAATGAATTTATTTAATAATCGAATTCAAGACATAAAAAAAGTAGCTGAACAATGCGACTCCCAGAAAGGTTACATTTGTTCAGGCTACGAACTACAACACTATCTAATTAATAGATAGTACAAAAAGACTAAAGCCTCTTTGTATTTCCAATTATAAATCATTTTTTAAAAAAAATCAAGAGAAAGATGAAAGGTTGGAATTTATGGAAAAAGTAGAACTTAAAACTTTTAAAAAAGTAGAAAGTAAAGAAGAAATTAAAGAAATATTAAAAGAAGAAGAAAACAACGTTGATTGGAATATGAAAATGTTTGATTTTTACAAATTATCAGACGGAATAATATTCAAAATAAAAAAAACACCTACTATAAATACTGAAATTTGGTATGATGATGAAACGGAGCCACCTAAACTAACTGAAAAACTATTCATAGATATAAACTTAAAGTTTGCTTCTGAATATTATATAATTGATGAAAAAAGTGAAAACATGCTTCCGTTTCTAGTTTATAAAAGATATAATAATGATAAGATAGTAAGCATTCAAAAATTAAATACTATTTGTGATTACATAGAAGAAAAAAAATACGCAATAAATAAAGGGGTTTTTGCCAGGGAAATGACCATAGAAGAAATAAGTGATCTTAATGTCTTAATGAATTTTTATACACAAAAATACATAAAAAGACTACAAAATTACTATAAAAGGTATGCTGACAAAATTCAGGTATCTGGATATTGGGCTAATAGATAAGGAGGAACTATAAATGATACAAGCTTTTAAAATCAGTCAAGAACAATTAGCTAACATTGACTATATTTGTCCAGCTGGTAAAAATTATAATCTATACTTAAACAAAGGCCAACATTGGGAATTATCAAAAAGCGGAAAAATAATATATTTAATCAATGAAAAGCCTTTTCATTCTTTAAGATTTATAGTTTCTAAAACCATATTCGTATTAAAAAAGGAGGAGTTTTAAATGGAAAAATTTTATACAAGAGTTCTTAACGCAAAAAAAGAACAAGAAGCAATTGAAGTTGCAGGATATATTATTGTAACAGACAAGAATAGATTTGGCTTTTACAAAAACCAAAGAAGAAATTTTGATATTATAGATTTGGGAACAGGTTTATCTATTAATTATTTAAGGTATTTTAGATTAAGAGATTTAAAAGAAGATTTAAATTTGTTTGAGGAAAAATTAGAAGGAGCTAAAGAAAAAAATGCCACTTGGTACAATGAGCAAGTAGAAATATTTAATAAGTTAAAAGAAAAGGTGTGCAAAAATGTATAATGAGTATAAAAAAGAATTAGTTGATTATATTAAAGAAAAAAAGTGTAATGATGTATTTACTAGCGAAAACATATTTTACCAAATGTATGGATGTAATTTATATATATATATAAGAGTTAGTACAGGTAAGCAAGATTTTGGAAGGCAAATCGAAGAACTTGAAGAATGGGCAAAAAAGAAGAATATTAGTATTACAATTGACAACATATATTGTGATAAATATACTGGAAAATCTGTTAATCGTCCAGCCTATCAAGAATTAAAAAAAGTGATTAAATCGGGTGATTATCTAGTTACTTCTAATTTGAGTCGTTTAGGTAGAAACTGGGATGCGATAAAAAAAGAATGGTATGATCTAGAATATAATCATATTAATAGAATTATTACTGATAACATTGATTTAAGCGTAGAATTACCTAATGAAAATAAAGAAGAGCAAAGCCTTGGTCGAAAAATGATACAAGATATTGCCTTTAGTGCGTGCTTGTATAGTGCTTGTATGAAAATTAAAGAAGTATCAGAAAGTACAAAATATGGTCTTGTAAAAGCAAGAAATGAAGGGAAAATCATAGGTAGACCTAGAAGTAAAAAAAGCACAAAATCAAATTTTATAAAAACATTAGAATTAATGGTTAATGACGGAATAGGTCAAAAGTTAGCAACTAGAAAAACAGGTTATCCAGAAAGTTCTTTTAAAATAGAGCTTAAAAATTTATATAGCACTTACAATACAAAAGACTATAAAGAATTATTAAAAAAATTGAAGGATGATCCAAAATGGGGATAGTTTTAGTTGTAATATTTGCAATATGGATCGCTTTATGTGATTTTTCAAAAAAACAAAAATAAAGAAAGGAATTGATAAAAATGAAAAATAAAATTAAAAAAATAGAGAACTTAATTGATGAAATAATTGAAAATGCAATTAAAAATTATGTGGAAAAATTTGATGAGAGCAAAGGAATGAGTATTGAAGATTGGGAAAATGGTTATAAAGGTGTTATTTATGACTACGAGGGTAAAATAATAAACTATATTTCTATTAATGATTTTAATAGTTTATATAATAATTTTAAATATAAATTAAACAAAGCAACAAATAAACAGTTGGATAATATTATTAAATACTTAGAAGAACAATCTAAATATACTAATTACAATGATTTAGATAAAGAAACTCTTTGGCTAGAAGATTTTAATTAATCTTCTTTTTTCAAGCAAAAAAGGAGCTAAAAGCTCCAAATACAACTCGCCACATTAAATAGTAAAACCATTTTAGTTTGACATAGAATTCAAAAATGTGACTCTGTACCACTTTTTTGGCAAACGTCTAAAGAAATTTGCTTTAAAAAGTAATTTAATTATATCATGCAAATTATTTATTTTCAATATCTAATTCTTTTAAAGGTATAGAGTGCTTTTTTCTACTATTTTCAACAACAACAGTTGCTGACGGAGTTCCTCCAGTATCAACTTTAATATCAATGACATCGCCTCTTTTTAAAGGTTCATTTGTTTTATAGTAATAAATTTTATCTTTTGTATGTGGTGACTTTGTATCAATAGTCACTCCAACAATTCTTTCACTAATCTTTTTCTTCATATACTGCCTCTTCTATTACTTTATTCTTTTTTAATGCTTTTAGTTGTGCGTTTATTTCATCTATATTTGTCTCTTTTTTGTGCTCAATTACGACTGGCGCTGATGCTTCAACAAACCCATGTTGTGATTTCAAAGTAAACATACTTGATATTTCCCTTAATTCTCCGAGTTGTGCGGATGTTAAAATCGAAGTAGTAATATAATCGTCAATTATGCCCATTATATCTATTTTTTCAGGGTCTACCATGTAATTATCGTATGTTACCCTAGAAATGCCTAAAAGCGCACAAAAAGAACCTTTACTAGGCGGAAATTTACATATAATATTAATCTTTTCTATCATTTCTATGTAAATGTTTAAAGCTTCCGCTAATTCATATGATGTATAAGTTTTATTCTGAATAGTAGCAATATCTGAAATGCTTCTCTTCGTGATTAAAGGTAAAATTTGCGTTGCTGTTAATCCATTACTATTTGAAACTTTTTCCGCTATAAGTTGTGAAACTTTTTCCATTTTTTCTTTTATAGCTGGTATAAGCATATTTTTTGTTTCTTCTTGAACTTTTTCTACCAATCTTTGTTGCTCAATCTTTTTCCGATCACTGTTTTTTACAAAGCTTTTTCTCTGTGGTCTATCTTTTTCCATTACCCCACACAACTTTCTTAAGAACATTCAAATTTTCACTATAAATTTTTGATTCAGCCTCTTTAAGTTTTTCTTCATCATCGCAAAACTTTTTCCGAGGATCGCCAGTTTGAAAATCAGAATATTTCCACAAATCTTTTTCCAACATTGAATAATAAAGTTGTTCGTTTTCATGGCATTTTTTATAATATAACCACATTATATAATCATCAAAAAAATCAAAAGTTCTATTATATTTTCTTCCGACAAATGTTACAAATTTTGTATCATACTTACTTATATATCCCATAATCTTCCTCTATCTCCGTAATTTCTACTTCTGTCCTAGGATTTTCTTTATCGTATAAGACTCTAGAGCCATCATGGCTTACTACTATTGTGCTATTATCATCTTCCAAAACTTTATGTTTAACTAACACATCTGTTAAAGCTTCTAATAAGTTGTTTAAATCAACTTTTCGCTTAGTATCCATATAAAATAAGCCTTTAACATTTACTTTATAATCTATCGGCTTTGCGATAATAGGTATAAAATTTTTGCTATTTTTCTCATACTCTGAATATTGTTTACTAGGAATTACAATTCTTTTCCCTTTAAGCATAATAATTTGCTGATGATTCTTTTTTGTGCGAGGTGCAATATTTATTTCAAATTTCAACATTTTATTCAGTTCCATTTGGAAATATAACTATTTGTTTTCCATATGCTTTTGCTATTTCAAATTCTATTCTGCACCCTCTAGCTTGTTCCCAACCTGGAGCAAAAATAACTACATCAGCTTCAGACATTGCTTCAATAGACTTCGCTAAATAAAATATAGTTGGTTTATCACCAAAATTAAATAATGTATCTAAAACTTCATAGCCTTGTTTTTCGAGATTTTTTTTAAAATAACGTCTTATTGCTTTAATTTCTCTATCTGTCTTTCCTTGCATAGGCTGACTAATCATTGCTTTCATAACTTTCTCACTCTCCTTAAATAGCTATCTTTTATTAATAGACTTCCTTTCTTGCTTCTGTCCGAACAATGTTCTCTTTCAAATTGTTCTAATATATCTCGGATTCTTAGCAGGTTTTCTTTATCTAAATATCCTTTAAAATTCTGATCTATCATCTCGCTAGTTATAGCAAGAAACATGTCATAATCTTTGGATTCGATTAAATGTAAATATTCGTGGCTTGTTGGTTGATTAAGTATTGCCCCATTCCACCACAAGTAACCTTCGCCAAGTCCCGCTGCTTTACAATTACGTCTTGGCACCATGCTATGATGAAAGCTTAGAATATTCTTTTTTAAGACTGGATACGACATAAAGTCATAACCTAACTCCATTATCTTATAATACTCTATCATTTGCTTGGTTATTTCTCTCATTTAAGCACCTCTTAATAAATACTGTACTAATTGATAAGAGCCAACCTATATCGTCATTATATGGTCTTAGTTTATCTAGTAGTTTAGTTAATAGTAACTTAATCTAATCCTTGTCGGCTAAAGGCTATTATAAACTCATAGGACTATATCAATCAGTACACTATCTATTACGATTTTCTTATTTGAAAGTACAAAACTGAATAAGTTTACAATTTATGAAATAAAAAGGTTTTACATGGTCTATACTAGTTTTTTAGCTAATTTAATAAAGGAGTTGATGTCTTGTACTCTCAAATAAAAAACTTGGTTGGCGAAGTAGGACTTGAACCTACAACTTCACCCTTATAAGGAGTGCACTTGATAATGTCAAGATAAAAATGTAGGTTTTGGCTAAAATATTTTTGTAGGTTTTCCGACATTTTTATTTAATCCATTTCCTACAAATTTATTTTAGCATTATCAGCACTCTAACCATTGAGTTATTCGCCAATAAAAGGATAAACATTTGTATAGTAAAGGGCCTGATGCCTTACCACTTGGCTACGAGGCTATATGCTCTCTCAAAACAATAAATAATGGTATTTCTCACACTAATTTAATATATAAATCTATTTTTTATTTCAGCCACCAGCCAGTAAATGCCCTCATAGAGTAGCGAACTCTATTCTTCATTTACCTTTAATTACTGCAAGGGACTTTCACCCTCAAATTTCACACGCTTAGGTTTCCTATTGCTTCTTAATCAATTTTGTTCCACAAAATTTAATAGTCATGTTCAAAACATTACCCTGTTTGATAGGTCGCAGATTTGTGCTACTTTAACCAGTTTCTAACCTTATAACATATCACTATGTATCAACTGCAAAATGACTTATTGGCGTTCTTGCTTTCACTCTACCTGCCATTAGTAGTACTACTAACAAGTTAATCTTTCTGTTTTCTACCAGAAAAGTTTATGATTGTCACAATTAGGACTGTGCTTTATAAACCTATATATTAAACTACAATTATCTTTTTTGCTACTTTGTAACTCCTTACTCTATTGTTACCAATAAAGTTCACTCTATCTCTTTTAAAATCGCTTTTAAAAGTAAAAAGAACAAGATAATTTCCATACAAGTTTGCGTCTTGTTTTTCATATGGTTCATTATTTATTGTTTTCAAAGAACATAGAGGGAGCGATAAACACTCCCAAGTTAAAAGGGGAAAGCGTAACTTATTGTTACATATATAATATACAAATTATTTTACTTGGTTTTCACTAGGTTTTGTAATATTTTTCATTTTTTTATAGTATTTCCATAATGTAGATAAATCGACTGGCTTAGTTCCATTAAGATAATTTTCGTTAGAAACTCTTTCTACCGCTTTGCTTGCAGATAGTCCTTGTAACATATACAAATAAATTCTATATTCAATATTACAACTTGATAATTTTGAAAGATTTACTTTGCAAATGGCGATTATCCTTTCTTTTTCCAAAATAATTTTATTAATCTCACTTGAATTAGAAGTATTTTTTAATTTTTTCAAAGTTTCTATTTCTAACGTTAGATCATTAATGTATTTTATACATTCCATCACACTATCCTCCTATCAATTCCTTCAATTCTTCTTCGGTATAAATTCTGTTATGATATTCGCTATTTCTAACTTTTTTGTCTTCTTTACAAATGCTTGCAAGAAATATCTTTCTGTTATTGATTCCACTAAGCATTTTGTTAATGCTCTTTTCGTATTCATTAAAGACTGCTAAATTATTTTTGTATTCTCTACGATCATTTAATACTTTTTTTAGTTCTTTGCAAAATCGATAGCAATTCTTACTACTTAACGTCATGCCTTCTAATTTATGATATAAGTCAGATAATTTATAATCATAACTTTGTAAATTGCTAGATATATTATCTTTAAAATTATCTAGTTCATCTAAAAGTTTACTTACTTCTACTATCTTATCTTTTACATTAATTTTTATCATCTACTTTCATTTTATTTACTGCATCTATTACCTCATTTAACTTGGATAAAATAATATAATTTATCTCGTTTAGAGAATAACTACAAGAGTTAAATTTCAATCTATATCGACCGTTTTCAGA